>NZ_JAHGVE010000048.1 GCF_018835585.1 Pelorhabdus rhamnosifermentans | reverse complement strand
GAAAATGCACCTCGTTGTTCATAGTGACATTTTCTCACGATAGTCTACATAGTGACATTATCACAAGTTAAACACAAGTTTGGTAAACTGTGGTAGATTTTCTTGTCAAATTATGCTATAATTTGAAACGTGTTTGAAATGTATTTGAAACTTACCAAGCGATAGGAGCGATTTATGATGAAAAAAGTAGTTAGCGGAGTCGCAGCCTTACTGATGTTGTCCTCAGTAGGTTTTGCTAGTCCTTTAAATGACTTTTCCCAAGGAAAAGTAGCTGTTGATGTATCTGTAAGACCGAGTTCTGATGTTAAGGCTAGTGATCTTGGTACTGCTGATGTGAAAAGCTATATGGATTATGGTCTGACCGTTGGGTTAGGTAATGACCTAGCTTTTCAATATAAGGGAGCTAATCCGGAGTCAGAAACGGTTTCTGGGTTTAGTGGTAAACTAACAACACAAGAATTTAATTTATTGTATAAAACAAGCGATAACTTTACGGTATTTACTGGAATTAACCAAGCTAAAGCAAAATGGAATGACAATGGGTTCAGCGCTGAAGGCGATACAAAATCCAATTGGCAGCTAGGTGTTACTGGTCAGACTCCATTAGGTGAAAACTTGACTGGCTATGCTACGGTTGCTGCTGGCCAGGATACATCCACTTGGAAAATTGGTTTGGGTTATGCCATTAGTAAGAATTTAGACCTCGATGTTTTCTATGGCGAGAACAAATATAATAAAGTTAAAAATCCTTGGAATAGTAATAATACTTCCGATTATACTATTAAAGGTATGGGTTACGGTCTCACTTATAAATTCTAATTGGATATACTTTGCCATATGATTTAACTGGACAGGCTTTGTGCCTGTCCTTTTTTGTGTGTATTGAAAAAATCAAGTAGGACAAAACCATCGTCCCACGTCCAACTAAACAAAAATCTAATGAAAAATTCACTTTATTTTTTTTTATAAGCTTCATTTTCCGGAAGACCGGTAAATGAAGCTTGTTTTTTTGGGGGGATTTTGGTAGATCAAAAGATAGGACGATGGTTGGGGGAACTTAGGACTTTAGAAGGAATATTGATACTTTTATGGGTTTTTTAGCTATTTCAGGGGGGAGATTCCAAACATTTCTAGTAGTATTAAATTATTAAATACGAATTAAATAAAAATCAAATAAATGTAAATTTCAGTATATTCCATTTCGTGTATTAATGGTTTTTTATAGATAAGATTTTGATACAAGAAGTAGGCTTTCAAGGAGATGAAAAACAATCAGTATCTTGCAGTATAAAAATAAAATTGTAATACAAAAAATTTTAATAGTGGGACTTATGCTGTTCCTATCGACTAGCCAACTTGTATTTGCTGGCACAAATGTGGGAGATAGGGAGGAACAAAATCAGCGAGCACGTCAAGATGAGCAAGCACGGCAACAGCGGCAGCAAAATCGTGACGTTTTCTTGAAAGCAAAGACTCCTCTAGAAACCGAAGAGGCTTTGCCGAAAGAAACGCCATCTTTTTTTGTTAAAACCGTACAAATAGAAGGGCCTGAAATAGCGCAGTTTATTTGGCTTAGTCAAAAAGCTGCTCACTATAATGGCCAAATGATTGGGAAAGAAGGCATTAATCTTATTGTCAAACGATTAAATAATGCCTTAATTGATAGAGGGTACATTACAAGTCGTGTGATGGTACCAGAGCAAGATCTATCTCAAGGAGTTCTGCGGTTCGTATTGGTGGTAGGCACAATTGGTGACATTCGCTTTGATCCGCCAATGAAACAGGCTGATTGGCACCTGGCTTTTCCTACAAAGCCGGGAGATATCTTAAATCTGCGTGATTTAGAGCAAGGATTAGAACAACTAAAACGAATTCCTTCCCAAGACGCTGATTTTAAACTCACGCCAGGAAAACAACCAGATCAGACGGATATTGTCATTAATTTAAAGCGTACCAAACCGTGGAAGGTCATTTATTCTATTGATGATTCGGGTGAGAAGCCCACAGGACGATTACAGAATTCAGCAACCTTATCTGTGGACAATCTTTTTGGGTTGAATGACTTGTTTTATATTGGCTGGAATCGAGACGCCGAAGGGCATCATTCCATACATAGTACAAAGGGAAACTCCATCAATTGGTCTTTCCCTGCAGGTTATTGGACATATTCGTTTTCTAGTTGGAATCACAACTATAAACAGACATTTTATAATGCTGCCAATACCTTAGTATATATTGGCGATAGCCGAAATTTAGAATTGAAAGCCGAACGCGTCATTGACCGGACTCAAAATAGCAAAACCAAGCTGAATTTCGGGGTACTACAAAATTGGAGTCATAATTACATCGATAATACTGAGATTATGGTACAGCGTAAACAAACTACTGCGCTAGAATTTGGTTTATCTCAGCGACGCTACGTGAATCAAGATGTATGGGATTATCAATTGTCTTATCATCATGGTATGGCTTGGTTTGGTGCCCAATCGCAAGCAGCTACGCCTGATGGCAGTCCAACCACTCGCTATGGTTTGTGGATTTTAGAAGTCGATTTGACAAAGCCCGTCGTTATCTGGGATACACAGGCTCGCTACAATCTTACCTGGCGTGGACAGTATACGAATAGCACCTTGTATGCAACCGATTGTTTCAGTATTGGAAATCGTTATACTGTACGGGGCTTTGACGGTGAACAAACCTTGCTTGGTGAACGAGGCTGGTATTGCCGTAATGAACTAGCGTTTCCCTTGGATCAAAAGGGAAGAGAAATATATGGTGGCTTGGATTACGGAGTGGTCAGTGGTCCATCTGCAGCAACACTTACCAGTCATGAACTTTTAGGCGCTGTGGTGGGGCTTCGTGGGGCCATCGGGCAAGGAAACTTTGATGTGTTTGTAGGCTGGCCGCTGAAAGAACCCCACGAATTTGGCAGTCAAAATCCTACTTATGGTTTTCAGTATACTTACGCTATATAGATGATCATTTCTTATTGATTCGTTGATAAAGGAAAATTGCTGGGAGGAATGGCTAGTGTATGTGCAATCTAAGAGGCTCAGTTTAACTAAACGTTTTGCTGTTTGGGTGCTGATATTTTTATTGAACTGTCAGCCAGTGCTGGCGGCAACTCAGGTGACTGCCGATTCTTCAGCTGCTGCCAATAAACAGCCAACAGTAACCAAAGCACCCAACGGGACAACGTTGGTGCAAATTGCGGCGCCGAATGGAGCGGGTGTTTCGCATAATTTATATCAAAATATTCAGGTCGGTGCTGACGGAGTCATTTTTAATAATTCCTTTGGTATCGTCAATACCCAATTGGCCGGTTATGTTCCTGGTAATCCCCATTTATCGGGTGGCAGCGCTCAGATTATTTTAAATGAAGTGACAGGCTCCTTGCCGAGCCAATTAAAAGGGTACATGGAAGTAGCCGGTCAACGGGCGGATCTGATTCTGGCTAATCCTAATGGCATTGTTGGAAATGGTTTTGGCTTTATCAATACGAATAAGGCTGTACTTACTACTGGTATTCCGATCTTTGGCGGTAGCGGTAGTCTGGATGCTTTCCGGGTAACAGGGGGGCAGATTGCGATCCAAGGGAAAGGTTTGGATGCGAGTACGACGGATCGGATGGACTTAATTAGTCGTGCGGTTAGTGTGAATGCTGGAATTTGGGCCAAGCAGTTGAATATGGTTACAGGTGCCAATCAGGTAAACTACAGCGATCTCAGTGCCCCAAAAATCACTGGCGATAACAGTGCACCACAGGTTTCTCTGGATGTAGGACAGCTAGGTGGCATGTATGCCCAGAAAATTTACCTTGTAGGAACCGAAAAGGGAGTGGGCATTAATAGTACCGGAACGATGTCAGCCCAATCGGGTGATATAACTGTAACCAATACGGGGAAAGTTTTGCTCTCCGGTAATACAACAGCGACTGGGAACATTCGGATAACAGCTGGGGATAATGTTGTTAATCAGAACACACTTTATGCCCAAGGCAATACGAATATTACAACCCAAGGTACGTTGGAAAACTACGGAGTACTGACTTCTGGGAACAATACCAATATTACGGCTAATCAGGTTATTGCTACTGGTACGATTGGTGCCGGAGTACAACAGGACAGTACACTAGGCTTGTCTGGCGACCTCAGCATAAACGCCAATGAGACTCTTCTTGCCCGTGGCCAAAATATAGCTGCAGGGAATCTCATTGCTAATGGAACTGCCATTGATCTTGTAGGCAGTAAAAGCTATGCAGGTGGTAGCACCACGCTTATCGCTACGGCAGGAGATATTGATAATACTGGGGCTTCGTTGCAGGCTAATGGTAAAGTAGCTATTACGGCTAGTGGCGCAGTCCATAATGACAAAGATGCAGCTGCCAACGCCGCAAGTATTCAGGCTGGATTGATTCAAATCAGCGCAGATTCTATCAGTAACCTGGGTAGTAAAATGATACAAACGGGTACAGACGATACCAACCTGAGTGCTATGAATACCTTTGATAATACAGGTGGTAAAATAGCTACCAATGCGAGTAACCTTACAATTAAGGGGGACGCATTCAATAATACTCAAGGGTCTATCATTCACGCCGGAACAGGAGCACTTAACGTTCATACTAATAAGGATCTAACAAATACGAGTGGCAGTATTATCACCAAAGGGAAGCTGGGGATTACCACAAGTTTATTAGACAACAGTAAAGGAATAATCACAGCGAGTGGTGTTATTAGTATAGATTCCCAGAATGATGTAAATAATCAAGGCGGTATTGTGGAAGCAGGTCAAGGGCTGACGATGACTGCTCAAGGAATTGCCAACCAAAACGGGAGCATGATCAGCCTTGACAGCAGCGGTTTGACAATACAGGCAGGTCAAAATCTGGACAACACCTCAGGGACTATCAATGGTAATGGGGATGTCAACCTAACAGTACAATCGCTGAGCAATCAAAGCGGAACGATAATGGCTCAAGGCGGGGCCGTCGTCAATGCTGATCAGTATGTGGACAATACAGATGGTAGTCTGACGGCGAACAAGGACATAGCAATCAAAGCTGATTCTATGAATGGTGGAGGGAAAGCTACTGCTGGGCAGGATATAACCATTGCCGTAAGTGGTAATTTCCATCATCTTGCCGGCGGGGAATTCCAGGCTAACCGGGATGTAACCATAGCAACAGATAACTTTTCCAGTCAAGGCAGTATTTTGGCTGGCCGCAGTGTAACAGTTAATGCCAATAGCATCAATAATGATATTGGGGCACAACTAGTAAGCCGGGCCGGTCTCAATATTATTTCAACTGGTGATATTACAAACTTTGGTAGCCTTCAAGGCAATGGTATTAGTGTTAATGGAGAAAATATTACGAATGCTGGTACAGTTGTTTCCGGAGAAAATACGATCATCACAGGGAAAAGTATCAAATCAAACGGAGTTCTCGGTGCAGGAATGGATAGCGACGGTCATGTAGGAACTAGCGGAGATTTGACTATAACTGCAAATGGTGCTGTTAGTGCCACAGGCAAAAATTTAGCTGGAGGAAATTTTACTGTAGCAGGTACGGCTATTGACCAAAGTGGGGCCATTACTCATGTTGGTGGCACAGTTAAGATTACTGCTACGAACGGCGACGTAGACCATACTGGAGCATCATTACAGTCAAAAGGCGCGGTAATAATTAGCGCTACGGGTGCAGTAAAAAACGATAAAAACGCCAGCGGCATATCCGGACAAATATCAGCAGACAATGTCACGATTTTGGCCCAGGATATTAGTAACAAGGGTGGTAGTATCCAGCAGATCGGCTCGAATGCTACTAACCTAATTGCTACGAATAGCATTGATAACACTGATGGTACCATTGCTACCAATGGCGTTTCTTTGACCTTGCAAGGTGGCACCATCATCAATAACCAAGGCACTATAAATCATGCTGGAACAGATACTCTAACATTGAAAACAACTGGTGACTTAAAGAATGATGGGGGAATTCTCGCCAGCAATGGACAAGCGAATATTCAGGCTCAAAATATAGATAACACTCAAGGAACGATATCTTCCGTACAACAAGCAGATATTATCGCTCAAAATTTTAGCGGTGGTAAAGTCAATGCCGGACAAGACCTGATTGTTATGCTAGGCGGAGATTTAACCAATGCCCCAGACGGAGAATTGAAAGCGAATCGTAACCTTGTCATAGATGCTAAAGGGAAAATAACGAATCAAGGAACGTTTGCGGCTGTCCAAAATGCAAGCATTAGCGGCAGTGATATTACCAATGCAGCTGGTGCAACTACGGCAGCCAATGGAACGCTAGATGTTACAGCGATTGGTAATCTCGTTAGTTTCGGCCAAATCAAGGGGAGTGCCGTGAGTGTCAGTGGGCAGAATGTTGATAATTCTGGCACTGTGATGGCAGATACGCTGACAGTACAGGCCAATACCATCCATAATGGTGTGGGGGCCTTGATCAATACTACGGGGAATATGGATTTTGGCATAGCTGCCCACCCGACAAGTAGTGTGGCTAACCAAGGGACTATTTACGCTCAAGGTGACGCCAATATTACTACAACTGGTACCCTAGTCAATGAAGGGCTGCTTCTTTCTGGTAAAAATACGACCGTAGCGGCTCAAACAGTTTCTTCTAGCGGAACTTTTGGGGCTGGGATCAATAGCGACGGTAGTGTTGGCACTAGCGGAGATTTGACTATAACTGCAAATGGCGCTGTTAGCGCTACAGGCAAAAATTTAGCTGGAGGAAATTTTACTGTAGCAGGTACGGCTATTGACCAAAGTGGTGCTATTACTCATGTTGGTGGTGCAGCTAAGATTACCGCCACGAACGGTGATGTAGACCATACTGGAGCATCGTTACAGTCAAAAGGTGCGGTAATGATTCGTGCTACGGGTGCAGTAAAAAACGATAAAAACGCCAGCGGCACATCCGGACAAATATCAGCAGACAATGTCACGATTTTGGCCCAGGATATTAGTAACAAGGGTGGTAGTATCCAGCAGATCGGTTCGGATGCTACTAACCTAATTGCTACGAATAGCATTGATAACACTGATGGTACCATTGCCACCAATGGCGTTTCTTTGACCCTACAAGGTGGCACCATCATTAATAACCAAGGTACTGTAAATCACGCAGGAACAGATACTCTAACATTAAAAACAACTGGTGACTTAAAGAATGCTGGGGGAATTTTTGCTACTAATGGGAAAGTCAGTATTCAGGCTCAGAATGTAGATAATACGCAGGGAACGATATCTTCCCAACAGCAGGTTAATATGAATGCTGCTTCTCTTATGAATAGTCAGGGCACAATTAGCAGTAATAACGACGCTGTTAGTATTGCAGTGCAGGGTGAACTTACGAATACACAGCAAGGGCTTATCCAAGCCAATAAGGGTTTGAATATTACTGCTCAATCATTGAACAATCAGAGTGGATTTATTCAAAATATAGATAATAGCAATTTAAACCTAGGCATAAGTCAAGATATTCAGAACCAGTCTGGACTAATCGGTGGTAATGGCAATGTAAGTGTAACAGGGCAGAGCTTGGCCAATCAAGGTGGCGAAGTAGTAGCAAAAGGTAGTCTAACGATTACAGCAGGGCAGGGAGTAGATAATACCAAGGGTACACTTTTTGCCAAGCAAGATATGAATTTAAATAGAAATATAACCAATGCCAGCATGGCGAATCTAACGAACACGAATGGCAGTATCCAAGCGGGAAACAGCCTGACAGTGCAGGCTGCAGCCGTTAACAATGCAGGCGGTATTCTGGCAACGAATCAGGATATACAGCTTACCGCTCAAAGTCTTAATGGTGGCAAAGCCAATGCCGGGCGAGACCTTACGATTATACTAAGCGGCGATTTAACCAATGCCCCAGATGGAGTATTGAAGGCCGATCGTAATCTTGCCATACATACGAATGGAAAGATTACCAACCAAGGAAGTATTGCGGCTGTCCAAAATGCAAGCGTAAGTGGCAGTGACATTATCAATGACACAGGGGCAACCACGGCAGCTAATGGGACACTCAATATCACAGCGACTGGCAACCTAGTCAATAACGGTCAATTACATGGTAGTGCTGTGAGTATCAGTGGACAGAATGTTCATAACACAGGTACTGTGCTTGCTGATACCTTAACAGTAAAGGCCAATACCCTCAGTAATGGTGTTGGTGCTTTTCTGAATACTACCGGAGATATGGACCTTGGCACTGCTAGCAATCCGACAGGCAGTGTGACTAATTATGGGACAGTCTATGCTCAAGGTAATGCCAATGTTGCTACTTTTGGCACACTGACCAATGAGGGTATGATTCTTTCTGGTCGAAATACGACAGTGGCGGCTCAATCTATAGCTTCTATCGGAACTTTTGGTGCTGGAATCAATAGCGATGGTACCATTGGTATTGCAGGTGATCTTAGTATTACTGCTACTGGCGCGATTGGTACTACTGGTAAAAATCTAGCCGGGGGCAATCTAACAATAACTGGCACCTCTGTCGACCAAAGTAGTGCGACGACCATTGTTGGTGGTGCGGCTGCGATTACAGCTACCAATGGTGATATGAATCATACAGGTGCATCACTACGGGCGAATGGTGAAGTAACCGTACGTGCTACAGGTGAAGTACAGAATAATAAAGACGCTAGCGGTGCGGCTGGACAAATAGAGGGAAAACAAATATTCATTCAAGCAAATCGTATTAGTAATCAAGGCGGAAGTATTTTGCAGACGGGCTTGGATGTTACCAACTTGACTGCTGCAGACAGCGTAGATAATACGGGCGGCATTATTGCCAGCAATGGATCAGCCTTGTCAATTCAGGCCAATACAGTAACCAATAGTCAAGGGCAAATCCAACATTTGGGTACAGGATCTTTTACATTGGCAGCCACAGGTGATTTAAAAAATGATGGCGGTACGATTTCAAGTAATGGATCTTCAATGACCATACTGGCTAACAATATCATCAATACCCCAAGCGGTATTAGCCAAGGAATTCAGCAGGCCGGTACAGGAAGTTTGACGATTACGGCTACCGGCAATCTCGATAATACGGACGGTAAAATCGCTACTAACGGGGAACTAGAACTGAATACAGCAGGTAGTGTTACGAATAAAGGAGGAGTTATTGCCACACAAAAGCAGGCAGTACTCAAGAGCCAGGCAAACATAGATAACAGCAATAATGGATTCATTAATGTGGGAGATAGCTTGAAGATTACCACACAAAATGATGCAATCAATACCGCGGGGATAATACAAGCAGCTAACGGACTCACACTCAATGGACAAAACTTTACGAATGCAGGCGGAAAAATCATTAATACAGGTAGTACGGCTTCTCTTATGATTGGTGTTACTAACAACCTAAACAACCAAGCGGGTGTTATTGGCAGTAAGGGCAATCTGGCTATTACTGCGGCTAGCGTTAATAATGCCAATAACACCATGTCCGTCCAAGGCGATTTTACGTTAAATGTAAACGGAGATTTTACGAATCAAAGTGATTTACAAGCGAATGGTGCTCTTTCTATTTATGCTGTAAATATGAAGAACGCGGCGGGTAGTGAGATCAATTCAAACAAAACTAATATTACTGCTACTGGTGATATTACAAACGCTGGACGAATCGAAGGAAACCAGGTTACTACCACTAGCCAAGATATGACGAACACTGGGACGATCATTGGCAATACCGTCTCAGTCAACGCAAATAACTTGAGTAATCAGGGACAAGCGGCTGTAATAGGGGCAACGAACTCAGTCAACTTGTGGGTCGCAAACTCCTTACTCAATCAATCAGGTTCTACTATCATCAGTCTTGGTGATATCAATATTGCCGCCAGCGGCCAGCAAGACGGCAATGGGTTGCTTGTCAATCGCACACAGCAGGTTACCAATACTGCGGCAACAATCGAAGCCGGGAACAATCTAAACTTGGCCGCGCAGCAGGTTACTAACAACGCCGATCAGGTTCAAGTGGGGACCACGACTACTTCGTCCACACAAGTATTAGAGCAAAAGCCCTGGATTTCTTCGTGGATTGGGCCGATTACGGATCCAGATACTGATCAAATAGGAATAGGTACAAATTATGATAATGGATGGGGCCATGGGGGATATGCCAACCCGTTTGGGACAACAGCGTGGAAATTATGCGTGACCGTCCCTAAAGCGGATGTTATTTCCTATGATCAAAGTCAGAAAAAAATTGTTTTTTCTGATAGCGATATATCTACGTACAAAGTAGTTGCGCGCATTTATGGATGGGGAAATGATGCTTGGAATACACCCCAATATATTTATGGACCGATTACATATCAAGGCAAAATAGCCGGGCGAACCACTGCTTATTGCAGTGCTGTATCCCAGAACGCCAACGGCGACTACTACATTGAATATTATCCGGCTTACGATCCCAAATTCTATCTGAATCCAGATACAGTACGCTCCGTGTCAACAGATCGTTCGTCAGATGCTCAGGAGATCCATCGAAGCACAACCACTACTGTGACTCAAGAATATATCACAAATAAACCAAATATCGGGCGGATCAATGTCGGTCGGAATTTGAATTTGAATATTGGACAACAATTCCTTAACCAGTACAGTGCAGTCGCTGTCGGTGATACTGTTACAGGTTCGATTGGGACATTTCAGAATGTGGGTTATAGATTGCAACGGACTTCAATATCGGTTATTGACGCACGTTATTATGCCCCTTATGGGGCCGGCGGGACTTGGGGATATACGCATGATGGACCGCTTAAAACCATTACTTATAGTGATGGTGGTTTGCCTGCTACGTTTACTGCGAAGAATATTTTCGTGACAGGAACCAATGTTATCAATATTCAACAACGCCCAGACGGGACGGAAGCGCCGCAAATTGGTGCTACCATTAATCCCTTGGCACCTTCCAGTACAACGATTTCAGCAACAAGCTTACCTACTGTTGAGGTTCGACCAACTGCTAATGGTACTGCATCCACTACTGCAGCAGTAACTATTGGCGACGAAGCCGATCATACGCAAGTGATGGCAGGTATTTCCGTATCACAAAATGGGACATCTGTTACTGGAGTGGCGGTCAAACAGCCGGGGGATTTGACGCTGACAGGAAATGGAGCTCCCGTGACATCCGGAATTGGTGCTATAGCCAATACCAGCGGCACTTCTATTACGGCAGTAACAAAACAAGCGGAAGCACCAACAGGAACGAATACAACCATCACAGCTGGACCGATGAATACGGCAGCTAATGCCACTCCCGCTCCGATAGCGCAAAAGGCAAGTGGACAGACTGTTGACTTTACTGTAGCAGGAAACAATGATCAATCCTTATTGACTATTCCGCAAAGTGGGCTGTATAAAAATCATACCGACCCTACAGCTAAGTATATGGTAGAAACTGATCCGCGTTTTACCAGCTATAGTAACTTTATTTCCAGTGACTATATGATGAATCTATTAAACCTGGATCCTGCAAAAGTGCAGAAACGTCTTGGTGATGGATTTTACGAACAAAAGTTGGTTAATGAACAAATTAATCAATTGACAGGCCGCCAATATTTGTCTGGTTACGATAATACAGACACGGAATTTAAGGCCTTGATGGATAATGGAATAGCCGCAGCGAAAACGCTTGATTTAGTGCCGGGAGTTGCGTTGACGAGTGCTCAAATCGCTAATTTATCCAAAGATTTAGTCTGGATGGTTGAGCAACAAGTAACATTGCCAGATGGTACGACACAAAAAGTACTCGTGCCGCAAGTTTATCTATGTCAGGGAAATACGCTGAAACTTACTACAAGCGGTGCCATCATCGCGGCAGATAAGATTGATATGCAGATGTCAGGTAATATAGATAATAGTGGTATTATTATTGGAAATTCAAGTACCCATATTCAAGGAAATAACATTACCAATCGGAATGATGGCCAAATTACCAGTAATGGTGTAACGAGTCTTGTAGCCACAAACAATGTTTTAAATCAAAGTAGTACGATTAGCGGCAAACAGGTACTTGTATTTGCCGGAGGGGATATAAAAGATGAAACGACTACAAGTAAAATTTCAGCAGGTGAGCAAGATCATACAGGATATTCCTGGAATGGCACTAATACGGTAGTTGGACAAAAAGCCAGCATACAGTCCAGTGGTGATTTGACAGTTGTAGCGGGTCGCGATGTTTCGGTGAGTGGCGGCGATATTGTAGCTATTGGTAATACAACGGTTAGTGCAGGGCGCAATTTAACAGTAGGCACAGTGGTAGCAGAAAGTCGATCTACTGATTTTGGAACAGATTCACGCTATGAGCGTAGCAGTACAACAAATGTGACAAGCACTATTCAGGGAGGAAACAACGTTGCATTGACGAGTAATGGTGATATGACCCTTACTGGAACAAAGGTTGGCGCCGGAAGTGATTTATCCATTGCTGCGCAAGGTAACTTAGTCGTTAATGCTGTAAAAGACACCCATAGTGATGATCAACAGGCGGGCGATAAAAAACAGTATCATGCTCGCAGCAATTACGATGAAACTACCATTGGTAGTAATCTGCAAGCAGGAAGCAATGTTACTATTGCAGTTGGGCAATTACAGGGTGGCCAACAGACAAGCCCGAATGTCAGTGGTGGTAATGTTAACATTGAAGGCAGTAGTATAAGCAGTGAACAGGGAAAAGTAACGGTTATTGCTGATAAAGATATCACAGTCAAAGAGACAACAGAGCGTCATGAAAGCAGCAAAGAAGATCGGGTGAGCAGTAGCGGAATCCTTTCCTCCACAACAACGGATACGCGTGATTATTCTTTAATCAATCAAGTCAAAGGTAGTACCATTTCCGGTGATACAGTTACTGTTCATTCTGGTAGCGACCTAACCGTACAGGGCAGTAATGTGGTGGGAACCAATGATGTGAATCTTACTGCTACAAATAATATTAATATTACTAGTGCAAAAGAGACAGGTAAGGATGAACACTACTCCTATACCAAAACAACCGGTATCTTTGGTAGCGGTCTTGGATTTACCATCGGTAGCAAAAGTGAGAAGAGTGACTTACAAGAGAAAACCTTGGCTGAAATCGGCAGTACAGTAGGTTCCATAAATGGCAATGTCTCCATAACAGCAGGAAACAAAGTAGACAGTGCAGGTACTACTTTTGTTGCAGGCAAGGACCTCAATATAATCGGCAAAGACGTAACCCTTGATAATACCCTGAACACCTATGACAGTCAGTACAAATACGAATTCAAGCAAAGCGGTCTGACCGTCTCATTAGGCGGCGGAGCCGTTACCAGTGCTATCAATGCAGCGGGAGATATTCGGCGTTCTGGCCAGGTGCAGGATGATCGTCTCAAAGCCCTCTATGACTATAAAGCAGTGGAAGACCTAAAAGACATAAGGAGAAATATGGATATTAGGCCATCCATCAGTGTCAGTCTCGGCAGTACGAAAATCATATCTGAGCAGACCACTCACACAGAAACTGTGAATATTTCGAACATCAACGCAGGCGGTGATGTCAATATTACCGCCACGGCAGGCGATGTGAACCTGAAAGGAACAAAAATTAATGCTGCCGATGTGACGCTTGATGCCAAGAATAATATCCATATTGATGCAGCTCAAAACAAAGAGCAGACGACAAGCACCACAAGTTCCTCGTCTAGTTCAGTAGGTGGAAATATTGGCAATGGTTACTTTGCCAATAGCAGCAAAGGAAGCGGCCATGAAAACGAAAATGTTATCACCAACGAAGGCAGCGTCATCAATGCCAGCGGCACCGTAACGTTTACGTCCGGAAAAGATGCTAGTATCACCGGTTCCCAAGTAAATGGTGACAAAGTCGTAGCCAATATCGGCGGCAACCTCAATATTACCAGTTTGCAGGATATTGATAACTACAACGCGAAGAACCAAAACAGCGGAATCTGCATTAGCAGCGGTCACACAGGCGGGGTAACGGGTTCCCTAGGCAAAGGCAAAACAGATTCCAATTATAATAGCGTTACCGAACAGGCAGGCATCTTTGCAGGCAAAGACGGCTTCGATATCCAAGTCGGCAAGAATACGGACCTGAAGGGTGCGGTCATTGCCAGTGATGCTACGCCGGATAAGAATAAAATCTCTACGGATACGCTGACACACTCGGATATACAGAATAAGGCGGATTACAGCGCAAGCAGCGTTGGGATCAATATCGATACTTCTAAAGACGCTAAGCTAAACGAAAGAGGAATAACTCCTAATATCGGAGTACCTGTATCAGGAAAAGCAGACAGTACAACGAAGTCGGCTATAGCTCCTGGAACGATTGAAATACGGAGCAATCCAAATCAAGATATCAGTGGATTAAGTCGTGATACTAATAATGCAGTAAATACATTAGGGAAGATATTTGATAAGAAATCAGTTCAAGAAAAGCAAGAAATGGCTAAACTGTTTGGCGAGTTGGCTTATGAACAGATTCATGATATTTCTGCTAAATATCAAGAGAAAGCTAAAAATTATAAAGATATGGCGAATGATTGCCGCGAACAAGCAGCTAAAGCTGCAATGTCAGGCAACTATTTAAAGATGTCACAGCTTTATGATAATGCTAACACATATGATTCTCAGTACAATTCCATCATGAAAGACTGGG
The DNA here is from genome assembly GCF_018835585.1 of Pelorhabdus rhamnosifermentans. Taxonomy (NCBI): domain Bacteria; kingdom Bacillati; phylum Bacillota; class Negativicutes; order Selenomonadales; family Sporomusaceae; genus Pelorhabdus; species Pelorhabdus rhamnosifermentans. The sequence goes on along the minus strand of NZ_JAHGVE010000048.1, from coordinate 3,490 downwards.
ATGAAGGCGGAAATATGAAAGTCGCTCTTCACGCTTTAGTAGGTGGAATCACGTCTGACCTTGGTGGAAGTGGATTTGCAGCAGGTGCAATAGGAGCAGGAGCGAATGAAGCTATTCAACAACAGTTAATCAAGATTAAAGACCCGGCTCTTCATCAATGGGCCAGTGCGGTTGTTGGAGCTACAGCAACAAATATATTAGGTGGTAATGTACAAGCCGGTGCTTCTGTTGCTGCAAGTGGAACAAAGAACAATTTAGAAGCTCACGATATTGTAAAACAGGATGGAGAATATTTTTGGGTTGCAAGTAACGGTAAACATTATGGATTTAAACCTGGAATGATAAATTCAGAAACCCTTGTTAAAGTTGTAGACGAAAATGGATATGAGCATAATGTTATAGTGGCAGATCCTAATTATGGAGGACTGGACAATTATATTGATCAGCCGACTTATATGCAGCGGTTACAATCTTCTTGGGCAAGACCAGGCTATTTTGATTGGCAGGTAGCTGATAAAGTTTACCAAGGCGAAGAGCTAACTATGGGAACCACAATTAGTAACGATGCTAATTCAGTAAAAGAAAAAGCTGCAGATGCTATAAATAGTGTTGTTCAAACACCTGCTCCAGAAACAACGAATGACGTATTAAATAACGGTGGATGGTGGGATAGGGATACTGGTATATTGTATGACAAAGCTAATAATCCACGTAAAGATTTAGATGGTTTGGGAGATTATCTGTACAAAAAAGATGGGATAATTGAAGATTATTACTCAGACGGAACTGGTGTCAGATATGCTTATGGAAAAAGTTATCCTGTATGGTCTGCACCTAAAAAGCAGACTAGTGATGGGGATACAACGGATACAACTACTACAACGGGACAGAATACATCCGAGCCGAAAAGCGAAATGCCTAACCCAGTAGATCCAATGGCTCTATATTTTGCGAAAACGGGTTTAAAAGCACAGGGAAAAAATCCAGACGATCCAGCTAATGCGCAGCAATTAGCCGCTGAAGTGGAAAAGCAGATGCAAATTTTTAAAGAAACCCAGGATATGGCTATGGGTTCTAGTGGTGGTGTGAAGATTGTACAGGGTGCAGAGAATGTAATAGTAAATCTAACTAGGACCCAGCAAACAACTTTAGGCAGACTGGCTAATTTGGAAGAGCATTTAACTGACATGGATTTTTCAGGTACATTAAGAGACTTACAAGGTAATCCAGTTCCTAAGCCAGATGGCAACGGTTTTTGGAATCATCTTCAGGAAATGAAAGATACGTACAGTGGATTACTAGGAGTTCAAAGAGGCCTTCAGGGCTCTTTGAATAATCCAAATTTGACAAGTGATGTAAGAACTTTGTTGCAAGGAGGATTAGACAAAACAAATATGTACATAAATAAAATTGAAGAGCTATTTAAAACATATGGAGGAATAAAATAATGGTAGATAATAGTTTGTCTATTAAAGATTTTTTTATTAATTATAATGACGAATTTACTCCTAAATATGGTTTGGAGGTCTGGTTTAACTCCTTGTTAAAAAAACGTATTGGGGAATTAGATGTAAATGATATCTGCACTATGCTTAGACAAGATATATTGATTGAGGAGATAGCGTTAGATAAAGCAATAGAATTTATAAGGCAAAATCCTTTGGCAGGTAATATGTTTGATGGAGAAATATTAGAGATGATTAATAGAATACCTCTTGAAAAATATCTTAGCAAAGAACAACTTATTAGGGATTTAATCAGTATTTTGGTGGATATAAAGGATAATTTAATCAGGCTTGATTGGATATGTGAAGATGATATGAAAAGGTATAGTAGTATATTAAGTAGTATGCTTTGTAAATTAGAAAATGTATAGAAAAGAAGAATAAGACCCTGATAAAAATTAATGGACGTGAAAAATTCGCTGACCAAAAAAACAAACTAAAATCAGAAAAGAGGAAAATTGAATGTTCATAAAACAATTAAAAACTATTATTCTGTCAGCCTTCGTATTTTTCAGCATAGTAGCCATTACTCAGCCCAACATCACCTATGCTGCTGATTCATCTTCAGTCGGAGTAGTAAACTACCAGTTCTTAATCAATCAGCATCCTGATATGGCACAAGCGAATGAAACTTACAAAGCAGCCGTTAAACAAGCCCAAGATGATTTTAATGCTAAATCAGCCAACATGAACGATAATGATAAAAAAGCCTTATCTCAACAGTTACAACAGGGACTCCAACAAAAACAACAGGAACTAATAAACGCTATTCGTGATAAAGTAAATGCTTCTATCAAAGCGGTAGCTGATGACAAAGGATTAACCGTTGTTGTGGATAAAAGCGTTATCGCTTACGGTGGACAAGATATAACAGATGACGTATTGAAGAAAATTACAGGTAAATAAGTAAAACAGAGGGTAGCGGCAATCAATAATCCGTTATCCTCTGTTGCACGTCTTAGAGAAGCAAGGGAGTATAATCGTTTATAAGGAGGGACATAGGTGGATAAAGATACTAATCAATTAAAACCTTGGGTACGATTTTGGGTTCGTAATTTTGATTTAATAATATTTTTCTTGTTAATACGCAGCATTTTATGGAATAGTCTTTCGTTTCTTGGGAATCATCCTTTTTTTAGATTATTTATAATTGGATTATTTATGATTTTCGTTGAAGCTACGTTTATTTTCTTTTTTGGTAAAACACCCGGGAAGTGGATTGGTAATATAACGGTAAAAAATTACAATGGAAATAGTCTTAACTTTATTCAAGCATTAAGGCGTACTTTATTGGCGTGGATAACAGGAATGTTTTTAAATATTCCTTTTCTTTCTTTTATAGCTATGTGGTTATCTAGAAATAATTTAATAAAAAAAGGAATTACCTATTGGGATGAAGTTTGCAAAACTAATGTTGAACATAGCTTTTTACCAATTTGGCGATACGTGATAATTATCATTATTGGAATACTTTTTAACTTGATCATTTATATTTCAATTATAGATTATTTGTTGTCCTTAACATGAAATCCATTCTGTAGTAAAGTAAATCGAGGGGCGCAGGTGCTACTTGAGATGATGATCGACAACAAAGAAAAGAGAGTACAAAAGTTTATAGAATATGCAATGATATAATTGAGGATAAATGTTTAGATGTTGATAACGAGACCAAGAGACGTATTTTGGATGAAGAGGCAAGAATAATAAAGACGACATGTAACTTAAAAAAATGCGATAGATTTACAGCAGTTTGATTGCGTAACTAGATATAAGTACATAAGAATACTTAAAAAAAGTATAAATTGTCGATTCGGTAAATTGAAAGACTCACAGGAATTAATAGAGGAATTGTTTTAAAGGCATAAGTGGAGTGTCAATACCCCCGTCCGAAACCACTGAAGAACCCCCTTTTTTTAAGCGGCAAAATAAGCTTGTCTTGCTACACCATTTGGTGAATTTCTTAATTTTAAGCAATTGGGGGTTAA
>NZ_JAHGVE010000047.1 GCF_018835585.1 Pelorhabdus rhamnosifermentans | reverse complement strand
AGTAATACCACATCAAGTTGGTATTTCGATAACTTTCTGGCAATCGCTGTACCGACAATACCGCCGCCAATAATGATAACATCTGTTTTATGGGTTGTCATTTTTTCACTTCCTAATGGACCTGTAATTGTAGTGAATCGCACCGCAAAATACGGTGCGATTCACTCTTTTGCCTAGTCTTCCCAATCCATTGAGCGTTTAACTGCCTTTTGCCAACCAGCATATAATTTATCTACGTTATCTTTATCCATAGTTGGCTTAAACTGCGTATCTAACTTCCAGTTTTTCACCAAATCCTGTTTGTCTTTCCAAACACCTACAGCAAGACCAGCAAGATAAGCAGCTCCTAGTGCTGTTGTTTCAGTTACTTGCGGACGATCCACTGCAACACCTAAAATGTCACTTTGAAATTGCATAAGCAAATTGTTTGCCACTGCGCCACCGTCGACTTTTAAGGCTTGTAATGTAATGCCTGAATCAGCTGTCATAGCACTTAGCACATCTTTCGTTTGATAGCATAACGAATCCAATGTGGCACGAATAATATGACATTTGGTTGTTCCACGCGTTATTCCAAGAATAGCACCGCGGGCCTTCATATCCCAATAAGGCGCTCCTAAGCCGACAAAAGCTGGAACAACATAGACTCCATCCGTATCAGCAACCTTTTTAGCAAAATACTCTGAGTCAGGTGCAGTTTCAATGATTTTCAATCCATCACGCAGCCATTGAATAGCTGCACCAGCAACAAAGATACTGCCTTCCAAAGCATAATGGACTTTTCCGTCAATACCCCAGGCGATCGTTGTTAATAGGCCATTATTGGATTCAACAAATTTTTCACCTGTGTTCATTAACATGAAACAACCTGTTCCGTAAGTGTTCTTCGCCATTCCAGGATCAAAACAAGTTTGACCAAACAAAGCAGCTTGCTGATCTCCGGCAATACCGGCAATAGGAATATGGCCTAACCCGGCAATCACATTTTTGTCTATCTCACCATAAACTTCACTTGATGAACGCACTTCAGGTAACATGGAAGCTGGAACAGTCAAAATCTTGAGCAATTCCTCATCCCATTTTAGTTCGCGAATATTATACATTAAGGTACGAGATGCGTTGGAATAATCCGTCACATGAACCTTACCGCCTGTTAATTTCCAAATAAGCCATGTATCCATCGTACCGAATAAGAGATCACCCTTTTCGGCGCTTGTGCGGGCTCCTTCTACATTGTCCAAAATCCATTTTACTTTCGTACCTGAAAAATAGGCATCCAAGATTAATCCAGTTTTTTGACGAAAGAGCGGCACTAATCCTTGCGCTTTAAATTCATCGCAAATACTTGCTGTCTGACGACTTTGCCACACAATGGCGTTATAAACGGGCTTTCCTGTATGTTTATTCCACACTACCGTTGTTTCACGTTGATTGGTAATACCAATAGCTGCAACTTCTTTCGGATCAACACCGGCTTTTGCAATTACTTCGGAAGCCACACCCACTTGCGTACTCCAGATTTCATTAGCGTTATGCTCTACCCAACCTGGTTTCGGAAAAATCTGCGTAAATTCTTTTTGTGCTACGGCAACAATGTTGGAATCTTGGTCAAATAAAATAGCTCTGGAACTTGTTGTACCTTGGTCAAAAGCTAAAATATATTTCTTACTCATTATGATTCACACCCCTATCCGTATTTTGTCAATATTTTATTAGTATCTGCAAACGTTACGATTCTTAAAGTATCATAGGAATCCAAGTCCTCTGCCAATAATAAACGCCAATCCGCCGCCAATCATCGGACCTACAACAGGAACCCAGGAATAAGCCCAATCTGAATCCCCTTTGCCTGCAATAGGAAGAATGGCATGGGCAATCCGAGGACCGAGGTCACGAGCCGGGTTGATCGCATATCCAGTGGGACCACCTAAGCTTAGACCAATTCCCCAGATAAGGATAGCAACTAAAAAGTTACCCATACCAGGAGCAATGCCACCGACATTTTTCGAGAAAATAGCATAGATACCAAGAACTAACACAGTCGTACCAATAATTTCACAAAGTAAATTTGCTGTATAATTACGAATAGCTGGTCCAGTACAGAAAACACCTAGTTTTCCAGGTTTATCGTCCGTAGCTTCCCAGTGAGGTAAATAAGCCAGCCAGGTAACGGTAGCACCAATAAATGCACCAATAAATTCAGCAATAACAATTAATATTGCATCAGATACTGTATAAGTACCAATGAGCAATTTCGCAAAAGTAACTGCTGGATTTAAGTCACCCTGCGCTCCCAAGGCATTTGCACAAAAAGCCCCCAGCATTACACCAAATGCCCAACCTGTTGTTATTGCCAACCATCCTTGATTTTGTGATTTAGAATTTTTAAGGACAGCTCCTGCCACAACTCCGGCACCAAAAATAATTAAAATGGCTGTACCAAATACTTCACCTGCAAAATAACTCATTATGATTCCCCCTTTTTTTGAAGTAAGAATAAAAAGAATTTCTAAGTAGTTTATTTTGCCTTTATTTCCCTCCTTTTTGATTAGGCACACAAAAAAGAAATCCATAGTAAACCCTCTTGACTACTCAAGATAGTTACCTGGACTTCTCTATTATTCACGTCCTAATGTATTTTATTATTTTACAATATATAGTATTAGCTGTTGATTCAGAAAATTCCTTCTAATTCTTCTAAAAAAAATAAATTTATTTATGTTCTGAACTTATTAATTCATTCCACAGCTCGCGACGACTCGTACTCACTGCAGCAAGACCACTATTTAATGCCGATTGAATATCTTGCGGCGTCGTCAAAAGTCCTCCGCCTAAAATTGGAACTCTTGTTTCCTCGCTAAAATGTTTCACAACAGACGCCGGAATAGAAGCAGGTAAGATCTCTACGGCATCGGGTTGAAATTTATGCAATAAATTAATACCTGTTCGCATAGCTTCAGAATCTGTCAAAAAGATGCGTTGAATGACAATCATTCCTTCCGCGCGAGCTAAGCGGCACAAATGGGACTTTGTTGTAATGAGTCCATTCACCCCCATCCGGGCTAGAAACTTTATACCTATTTCATCTTTGCCAATTCCATGTAATAAGTCAAAATGCACAAGTACCCTTTTATGATAGGTACGCGCATGTTCTAAAAGTGCAGGTAACGACAGAATGTCAGCAAATAATAAGATAACACTTGGTGCGATTGTCTTCTCTATGGCAAAATTGAAATCCTCAATAGAACGTGCAGCAGGGATAATCGAATGAGTACACAGCAATTTAAGAAGATTTTGTGTTAACATAAGGATTACATCAGCTTCCTTTCAGTTCATTTATTAATTGTTATTATTCTTCATATCAAAGTAATTTGCCTCTATTTTCTTAAAATGGATATGAGAGGAAGACTTATTTTCGAACACGCGTTTGAAAAATCGCCCAAACATGCTATAATATGAATAAATTCAAAACTTTTTTTGGGGTGAAAAATCTGTGCACAGTAATGAGAAAGAATTATCATTAACAAATCGGCAAAAATTAATCCTTTCATACATAAGAGATACACTGCGTGAAAAAGGCTATCCCCCTTCTGTTCGTGAAATTGGTGAAGCTGTCGGTCTCAGTTCCAGTTCAACTGTCCACAGTCAACTAACAAAATTACAAACATTAGGCTTTATTCGTCGTGATCCAACGAAACCAAGAGCCATTGAAGTCATGGAAGATGCTTCGTGGCGACAAAAAAGCGTAACTCCTGTTCCTCTATTAGGACGTGTGACGGCAGGGCAACCTATTTTTGCTGATGAAAATATTGAAGAAACTTATCCGATTCCAGCAGAGTTATTAAAAAATAATGAAAATGTATTTATGCTCACTGTACAGGGTGAAAGCATGATTAATGCGGGCATATTTGATGGCGATTTAATCATTGTTCGTGAACAAGAATCTGCTAATAATCACGATATTGTTGTCGCACTAGTAGGGGATGATGAAGCCACAGTAAAGCGTTTTTTCAAAGAAAAAGATTGCATTCGATTGCAACCGGAAAATGATTTGATGGATCCCATCTATAGTAATGCTGTTCGCATTTTAGGAAAAGTTATTGCTGTGTTTCGTCAATTATAAAAACGGTTTCACTAATATATTATAAAAGAAACAGGTGCAAACAAAAAGTTTACACCTGTTTCTTTTTTTATCCTATTTCACCATCTTCGGGCGCTTTTGTCCCTCGCTTAATGATTTGCTCACTTGGCAAAAACTTATCTGTTGCAAGGAATTCACGACTGATTTCCTGTCCATTTTTAGATTTAATTCGATATGTTGTCACTTCATAACCTTGTTGTCCAGAGGCTTCGATCGTTTCATTTCCTACAGTAAGTGAATCATCGTCTTTGATAACCGTTGTTGGTTCAAGTACTTTTTCATCTGTTGTCACAATATGAATATCTGGCGCATCTGGATTGTCTTTACCATAAATATAAATGGTTAGTTTGTTTCCAACTACTTCGCTCACAATATAAACAGGATTTACTGAAGTATTTTGAAAACGTAAATCCAATATGTTATCCGCTACAGTAGCATCGCGCCCTAACGGAACATAGTCAGGCGGACTAGAATGAGAATTTCGTTCTAAAATAGTCATATCCGCTAACAACGCGGCATTATATAAGGTACTGCTTACTTGACAAACTCCCCCACCTACATCAGATACGACTTTTCCGTCAATCAAAACAGGAGCTTCTTTGTACCCAAATTTCTCCTGGAGGGATCCAATGGAATCATTAAAACTAAATATTTGACCCGGTTTAATTAACTTTCCATCAAGATGGCTGGCAGCGAGAAGAATATTATCATTGCGATTGATACTCTTATCACTGATATGCGTGGTATAAGATATCAACAGACTATCAATATTATTCAGATCAGCAGCTACAACGGCAGGTTGAATCTGTTCCACAATGATCGGAAGATTAAATGACGCATGATGACTAAGCTCGTTATCAAACGCGGCGATAGTTTTGTCTATAGCTGTGTTTTTACCAAACAGTTCATTCTTGACAAAAGGTTTTCCATCACGAATGACTAAAGTAGCATTACGCGCTTCTCTATCAATTTGTGGTACAAGTTTTTTAATAAATTTTTCTAGTTGATCATGATTGTAATGAAGATTTAGCGGTATGGTACGCCCAACACTAAAAACAGTAAGCCAATCTTTCAATTGTGTAAATACGTTCCCACTGCGGCCCACTCCATAAGCTTGCCTTACTAATTCCGCTGAATCAAATTGAAGTTGAATATCATCTGGCCGAACGAGATAAGATTTGTCTTCTTCTGTTAAAACAATGGGATATTGCGTAATACGTTCTTGCAGAACCGTTTCAATTTTACGTTGCGCTGCTTCCCTAGCTAGACCTCCCACTGCAATATTATCTATAGTTACACCTTGATAAATCTGATCATGTACTAAAAAAGTTGCATTCGCCGCAATAAAACTAACTGAAGTAAATAAAAAAATAATTCCTGAAAATAAGGCGATATAAGTAATACGCCGCTGTTGAAAAGAGAGTTGCACAGTCAAGTACACTTCCTAACATCACCAAAATAGTTACACAAAGCAGGGATTATTGAATACTCATGGAAAGTTCGACAAATTTTCCAGACAATTTGGCTTTTTGAATCACTTCTTCTGTAATATTCCCGTCTTGTTCAACAATAAGAATTCCTTTGTCTGTCTCAATGCGACGGTTGGATTTCTTGCCTATAAGATATTTTTTCTGCCGATAATCAAGATTTTTAACAGATACATCTGAAGCTTGCTCATTTACTGGTGCTATTTCATCGCTTAGATGTTGCTCATTTTCTCTAGAAATAGGCTCATTCAAAATAAAATCGGATGAAAGGACTGGTGTCACAGGTACAACATCATTTGTAATCGTTACTCTTTTACCAAATGTAACCACTTGCTCCGCTGAAATTGTTGCTAATTTGCTATGAATATCTTCCACATAAAAATTTACAATTTTCCCTGCTTCATCAATGATCATATCAGTAATTTTACCTTGAAATTCTCCGGCCTTAGTAAGAATCTTCGACCCAATTATGGTTATTTCAGTAGCTAGCAATGCAAGTGCTTCTGTGGAATCAAGTACAGAAATAATTGCTTCACTTTTTTCAATAGTAATAGCTGATTGGCCAATTCCGCTAATAGCTACAAAAGGACAAAGTTTTGCTCCCATAAACCATTTCTTATCTTCTACAAGCAAAGCTGACACTTCTCTAGCTGACGCATCAATGACAATATCTCTTACAAACCCCAGTTCACAGCCATCATCAATACTTATTACAGGTAGTCCAATAATTTCCGTACATTTCTTCATAAGATTCAATTTTCCTCCCCAAATTATGGTTTGGAATGACTTAAACTAAGCCATTCCTGGAACTCATCATTGATTTTATGGATGAAAGCTAAAGGAATTTTATCATAAGGAACAAAACCGATCTGGTGCTCTAATAAATTGGCTTTGATGATACGCAAAAAAGCAATCATCTCAATAAATTGCTGATTTAATCTGTTATTCTTCTTGACTGAGGGTAAGTTACGTCCTTCAGAAAAAAGTTGAATAGCCTCATCATATTGACCAAGGGCTTTAAAAATACTGCCCATTTCAACGATAATCATGGGGGCATTATCAGTATCTTCATATAATAATAAGGCAGTTTTAAAGGTTTTTAAGGCAGCCGCTAATTGTAATTCGCTTTTTTGTGTAAATGCCTGTTCTAGTAATTGATCAAGAGAATTGGAGATGGGTTTTTGTTCATTTTCCATTACCGAATTTGATTCAGGTAAAAAAATTTCGTTTTGTTGCACTTCATCCGGTAAGAAGCTGTCCGAACACATTTCTTGTTGTGCCATAATAAAATCGTCAAAAAAATCATTTTCTTCAACAGGTTTATTGCGGAAAGTTAAATAAGAACATACTACCGCACAAACCAGTACAAGAGTAATCACACCTACAAAACCGACAAAACTGCCAACAAATCGCAGTAAAAAATTGCCAATGAATAAAGCACAACAAGCACACAAAATAAGCGGTTTAAGCCGCAAATCAATGTGAAAATTCTTATTTGCTGCTACATAAACGAAATACGTTGCGACACCCAAAGTCGCAATGAATACAATAAAATATTCCATAGTTATCACCGAAAAGTTGTAACATGTTATTTCAAGTTAATATTATTCGACATAATTCTTCTTTTTCCTGTTAAATACCGAAGACTGTATCAGCGATCAACATTTTCTAATTCAGCCGCAGCTCCCATGACACCCATGATGCAATGTTCGAAAGTAAGACCGCCCTGAAGATATACGGCAAATGGGGCACGTATCGGTCCATCAGCACTTAATTCAATAGAAGATCCTTGAATAAAGGTTCCCCCCGCCATAATAACGGCATCGGCATAACCAGGCATACCACTTGGTTCAGGGAAAGCATGTGCATCAACTGGTGAAAAATGTTGCAAACCGCGACAAAAAGCAACCATTTTTTCTGGTGAACCTAATGTAATGGCCTGAATAATATCGCTTCGACTTTCATTTGCTTGCGGAAAGACCTTGTAGCCAAGTAATGAAAAATATGCAGCAGCAAAAATAGCGCCCTTAACTGCTTGGGCAACAACATGAGGTGCTAAAAATAAGCCCTGATAAAGCAAACGATTCCCTGTTAAGGAAGCTCCAAGCTCAGCACCAAGACCAGGTGCTGTTAATCGATAAGCAGCAAGTTCAACGAGATCTTTTCGTCCAGCTACATAGCCGCCATTTGGCGCAATACCGCCACCGGGATTTTTAATGAGCGATCCCGCAATAACATCAGCACCTACTGCCGTAGGCTCACACGATTCAACAAATTCGCCATAACAGTTATCAACAAAACAAATGCAATCAGGTTTGATAGCATGTATTCTGGCACAGGCCTGTTTAATATCGTCAATTGTTAATGTTTTACGCAGACTATAGCCACGAGAACGCTGCAACAGCACAACTTTTGTTTTATCAGTAATCATCGCGGGCAAACGTTCAAGATCAATTCCTTGATCCGTCATAGCAAGCTCGCGATACGTTACGCCCCAATCGATAAGCGAACCAGCCGTCGGCTGGCTAAAACCTATGACCGTTTGTATGGTATCATAAGGAGCGCCTGTAGCAGCTAAAAGTTCATCACCAGGACGCAAAATACCAAACAAGACGCAAGTTAAAGCATGGGTTCCTGATACAAATTGCGTACGCAACAAAGCTTGTTCAGCACCGCATAAATCAGCCCAAATTTGTTCAAGCTTGTCGCGTCCCGCATCACCATAAGCATAACCTGTTGTTTGGCGAAAGTCATAGTCAGACAGTTGGTAACGACGAAAGGCATCTAAGACTCGTCCCGTATTCATTTGTGCAATTTCATCGATTTCTCGAAATGCAGGCTCAATAGCAGCTAAAGCTTGCATTTTTGTTTCTCGAAGTTTAGTTGAAAAAGTTTGATTTATCCACGTTGACATGTATCCATCTCCACTACATATTGATTATAACGTTCAAAATACTCAGAAGGAAGCGAAACTTTAACCAAAATCCCCTGATCTTGATAATCGACATTTTTCACCTTTGCCAGTTCATATAATTGGGCTAGTTTCGCGCTAGCATCATAAGGAATTTTCAATAAACAAGAAATCCAATGCAAGGGTAAATGTTCATCAATTAACTTTAAGAGAGGGGCTAGCCCCTCATCCTGATCAGGATGAAGGACAGATAGGGCAATACTTCCTGATAGCCGTGTCATGCGCGTAATACTTTCGGATTCGGCAATTTTATCAATTTTATTAAATAAGGTAATGGCTGGTTTGGTTTCACAATGTAGTTCCTTAAGAACTTGCCAGACAGCATCACTTTGCTGTTCATAAAGAGGATGACTGGCATCTATCACATGAAGCAATAGATCAGCCTCAGTCACTTCCTCTAGAGTAGCCTGAAAAGCAGCTACAAGCTGATGAGGCAATTTCTGAATAAACCCCACTGTATCTGTTAGCAAGACCTCACGACCACTAGGCAACTCAATTTTACGTGTAGTTGGATCTAGTGTGGCAAATAACTTGTCTTCCGCCAAAACGTCGGCCTGAGTTAAAGCGTTTAAGAGCGTTGATTTACCTGCATTGGTGTAACCGACAAGAGATACTGTTGCCAAGTTGTTTTTTTCGCGCTGTTCTCTGTGCAAGAGTCGCTGTTTTTTGACACATTTAATCTCACGTTCCAATTCACTAATACGGGAACGAATATGTCGACGATCCACTTCAAGCTTTGTTTCACCAGGCCCTCTTGTACCGATTCCGCCCCCCAACCTGGAAAGAACCAATCCTTGACCTCCGAGTCTTGGCAAAACATAGCGTAGCTGTGCCAGTTCGACTTGAAGCTTGCCTTCATGCGTTCGAGCCCGTTGGGCAAAAATGTCTAAAATTAAGCCCGTACGATCCACTACCTTAATACCTAACAATTGTTCAAGATTACGTTGCTGAGCAGGCGAAAGTTCATCATCCAATATAACTAAATTCGCTTCAAGTTCTTGCTTAGCCAAACTAATTTCCTGAACTTTGCCTCGCCCAATAAATAAAGCACTGTCTGGTTTATCACGTTTTTGCCAGAAACGCCCGACCACACTGGCTCCAGCCGTAATGGCTAATTCTTCAAGCTCATTCAGTGAATCTTCTACATCCCAGCTACCCTTACGTTCAATACCAACGAGGATTGCCCGCTCTTCTTCCTGAAGAGAATGCGTTTTTGTACTTAAAGAAAGTCTACGTTCAATAATGGACAACAAATACCCAAAGTCAATTGCTGTCATGTCTTGTAATGTCAACGGACCCATCTGCTCAAACTGTTCTTTATCATCAACAATTTCCGTAATAAATCCCATACTCAAGGATGTAACACTGCTATCAGCAGCTCCAATAGCGACCATGAGATCAAAATGCATCTCTTTGAGCGTTGATACATCTACGGCACTTAGCAGACTGTTACCACCTGGATGTGTATGAAGACAGCGTATTCCACTTAAACGATGTTTAGCACGACGACCATTGATTTCCGGCAAGGAAACTGTCCGTTGATCCCCTACAGAAACACTCGTTATTTGACCATGCCGATTCAGATAGACGGCAATTTCCCGACTAATCTGACATGTGAGAACAGCTAATTTTTCGGCAAGTTCATTCGTAACAATTTGCCCATAAGGAACAGAGAGATCATATAGCCCTTTTAATTGTTCAATGACATTTTTCCGAATACCTGATAACTCACCTATAACTTCCGGCATAGCACTCACCTCCTTTAAAATTTGATAATCAAAAATAATCTAGAGGCTATAGTAGCCTCTAGTAAGCATCAACTATCATTTTGTACTAATATAGTATATTTTACACTACTCAAAGAAATTTTGCCAAGCTTTCTCACTCGTTCTTCTATGAAAACGGCTACACGGGGGCAATTAACACTTTCTTAACCATACATAGATTTAATAAGACTTTTTACGAGCAGAGTCTTTGAGCAACCGTAATTGATAGCGAAAAACACGATGACAGAATATACAGTACCCCTTTTCCAAAGATTGTTGCCGTATTTGTAAGGGCAGCGCTGTTTTCATCAATTGTTTTCCTAAGTGTTTCCCTACGGCTTTACCCCAAACAAAACCGATAAACAAACAGCAAAGAGCCAGACTGATCCATCCCATCACTTTGAGTCCCCCCTTTCGAACTTCATTAATGCAACATAAGTTAGCATAAATCCTGCCAATGTAGGGATAAACAAACAAACATTAATACAACAGGCGAGACTGAAACAAATGAGTGCCAGCAATATACATTCTATTTTTCCAAACAAATGGACAAAATTTTTCTTTCCCACTTGCCGATCTTTTTCTGCATCAATCCAATCATCTAGGCATTGCACAGCGAAAATAAACAGTAAAGAAAAACTGAATACTTTCCAACCGAACCACACATAGCCAAATAATAAGACAAGTAATCCTTCTTGAATTCCTGTAAGCCCGAGCGGATAATGACTACCAGTGTCATGACACATCCCCAGGATATAACAGGCTAAAAACAGGGGAACACTGACGGTAGCGTCTAACGTTGCAGCGACAGCCAGACTGAGCAACCCGTAGATAGGTATTCCTTTACCTAAGTAATGCGTAAAATTAAATTTTCCTAACAGTCCATCTTGTTCTTCATCTAAATAATCGTCCGCCAATTTGACTGAAACAGCTGTAAACAGAACTGCTAAGAAGGGCAGGAAAACCTCAGATATTGCATGCCACATAAGATTTCACTTCCCCCAATCCATGATTATAAAGCGCTGAAACAGGCACGATTAAAGCACTAGGAAAGTTCGATTTTAACTGCCCAAATCCCTGTTTGGCTATAGGTAAATCCATTTTATTGGCTAAAATAATATAAAACTTGCGTGTAATACCATAATGATAAATTTCACGGTCAATTGTTTCTTCTTTATGAAGAATATCAGATCGCTGAGATACATCAATCATATGTAAAATTAAATTTGCCGTACGCATTAGTCTTAGTGTCTGCGCCATGCCATAACGGATGGCTGGATCGGAATGAATTTCTTCAGTAAGCCCGCATGTATCCGTTAATTTGAATAGAACTTGCGCTTTACCAACAGTCATTTTGATAATCATTGACTGAAGGCTGCGCGTTTTGTGGCAAGTATTGCTACAAAGTTCCCTTTTGGCTTCTTCAATCGTATAATGCCTGCAGGTTAACAAATTATCTGGTGATTTTGCCGTAATATCAACACTTTTGGCTCCCATATAATGGGCAAATTGAATAGCAAAAACTGTTTTTCCTGAATTAGGTCGCCCAACAATTACACATTCTTGCATAACCCTACCTCCCTTAAATCAGCAGGTTCTAAAAGAAGTAACTCTTTACGAGTAAATGTGGGTTGCTTAAAAAGTCGTACTGCTTGATGGCGTATAGCTTTTTCAATGATGTTTCTGACTGTTCGAGCATTACCAAAATGTTCTGCACCACTAAGCGCCCGTGCTAACATAGCTAGTAGTGCCAATTTAGTTGATTCAGCAAGCTCATACTGGCGTGTGACACAAATGAGTTCGGCAATCTTTAGCAATTCATCTTGTGTATAATCAGGAAAATCAAGATGAATAGGAAAACGCGACTGGAGTCCCGGATTGGTCCGTAAAAAAAAGTCCATTTCATTTGGATATCCGGCTAGGATTAAAATGAATTCGTCTTTATGATCTTCCATGGCTTTTACAAAACTCAAGATACAAACAAGCATAAAAAAAGCCTTCTGTTCAAATTGCCAGTAGGCTGCTTGATTATATGTCTTTGCATAAACTATTTTAGTGGTGCACAACATCTAAGTTATGCACCACTGGAAGCTCGAGCTCTTATTCTTAATTTC
This sequence comes from Pelorhabdus rhamnosifermentans, assembly GCF_018835585.1. Classification (NCBI taxonomy): domain Bacteria; kingdom Bacillati; phylum Bacillota; class Negativicutes; order Selenomonadales; family Sporomusaceae; genus Pelorhabdus; species Pelorhabdus rhamnosifermentans. The sequence continues at coordinate 6,344 of NZ_JAHGVE010000047.1, read as the reverse complement.
AATTATTTGCTGTTACAGTTTTTGTTTTAACTATACTCCCTTTTTGATCCGCTTTGATTTCAGTATAGAAATACCAAGCAATAACTGCAAAACAGACCAGGGGAATAATGAATGCTATGTGCATCATTCCCGTTATATCAGCTGCCAATCCTAGAATTGCCGGAAATATTGCTCCGCCAACAATTGACATAACCATCGCTGCCGCTGCAGCCTCACGATAAGATGGTTCTACATTCTGCAATGATTTAGCATAAATTGTCGGATAACCAGGGCCCATGAAAACACTAGCAAGAACTACTGCATACATTACAGAAAAATTCGGAATTAAAACTATATAGGCGAGGCAAAAGCACCCACATAAAGAATACCACCATAATACTTTGTTTGCTGACACTTTACTCAGAAGAGCACTGGCAATAGCTCTTCCTATGAAAAATACTATAAAGCTTACAATCATATAATTAGCTGCTTCTCTTTCATTGATAGATGTATCCATAACCAAAGCCAGACGAATAGTAAATGACCATACCGCCGCCTGCATGCCATTGTAAAGGAACATCGCCAGCAGTCCTCGTCTAAATCTCTTGACACCAAACATATAACGCAATGTTTTCATTGAAAATAACGTCACTTTTTCTGCATTATTGTTCAAATCAACAGTCGGCTTGCATTTCGGAAATTTTATAAAAGCAAAAAAAAGAAACAATACCAGTAATATACAAACAATGATTTTATATGGTACTAATGTATACTGCAACATATCTAAACGAAAAAAGTGTATCTGTTCCGGTGTCATCTGCGCCATTCTGGCTGTAAGACTATCCCCTTCCTGGAAAATTAAATATTTCCCCAAAAGAATACCGCAGATATTACCAATAGGCGTAAAAGTTTGACTCAAATTGATACGAAAAGTAGAATACTTTTCCGGACCAAGCATCGTACTGTAAGTATTTGCTGAAGTTTCTAAAAAGCTTAGTCCTAAAGCAATAGCAAAAATAGCTACTAAAAACATATTATACGTTGCCATATGCGATGCCGGGAAAAACAACACACATCCTACTACATAAAAAAATAAACCTACCAATATCGTTACAACATAAGATTTCTTTTTCATCAGAACAGCTGCGGGGATTGCCATTACAAAATACCCTCCGAAGAAAGCACTCTGCACTAAAGCGCTTGCAAAATTACTAAGTTCAAAAACACTCTTAAACTGTGTTATCAGAACATCATTTAAAGCATTAGCAATACTCCATAAAGGAAACAACATCGTCATCAAAATAAACTGTAGGATAGGAGTCTTTGTTAAATAGCCATCAGATAACTGTGCCCACTTTTCTGACATTTTTACTCACCATACCTTTCATATTATTTTACTTATCGAACAACACCTTTTTTAAGAATTATATTTGCATACATAGCTTTCTCACTAGTAGTTACAACTGCATATGCCTGCGCACCCCGCTTATAGAAATCATATTTATTAATCGCCTCTTCACGGGCACCATTTTCCTCATACTCACCGATGATCTTGCGATACGTATCCCAAATCACGGGGACATACGGATCATTAGGCAGCACCTCCATTAAAACGGTCGGATGCTCTACATATGAATCCAAAGGCATAAACTTCATAATTGCATCTAAAAGCTCCGGTATCCCATGACCATCACAACGCACCACACGTGAAGGATGTCCATTACACGGATAGTTTCCATCCGCAAGTACAAGTTCATCGCCATGGCCCATCTCCATTAAAATTTTTATCAGCTCCGGCGTAAAAATGCTGGGTATATTTTTCAGCATGATAACCTCCTATTCCGCCACTCCAATCCGCAGCACAAATATATTTCTTACTTAATACCAATTTCAGCTAATTCTTTCCACAAACATTCCGGAATGTCCCATTGTGCCCATTCATAATTTTTGCGCACTTGCTCAATAGATGTTACACCGCATACTACTGATACAACATTTTTATTACGCAACGGGAACTGAATTGCTGCCGCACCAATTGGCACATCATGCCTATCGCAGACTTTGGAAATCTCTACAACCCTAGCAAATACCTTTTTGGGCACTTTGCCATATTCATAATGACCTTCTGATATATTCTTTTTCACCAAAACCCCTGATGCAAATACTGCAGCAGCAGCTACTGAAACATTACGTTTTTCACATTTAGCAAAAAATTCATCCCGATTAGGTTCCAGCATATTATAGCGATTAGCTAGCAGAACAACATCCATATCGGTATAATCCATAGCTTCCATCATAATCTCTGTTTCATTTGCCCCAATGCCGTAAGCTTTGATATGTCCGCTTTTTTTCAATTCTTCCAATGCTTTAAACCCGGAATTGCACAAAGTCTTGAAATATTCTCTTTCTTGTGGAATATCACCATGCGCATATTTACCAATATCATGTACATACAAGATATCTATACGGCGAGTACCCAGTCTGCGTATGGAATCCTCATACGAACGCATAATTCCGTCGTATGAATAATCATATACCCGGTTAAATGGATTTTCGTCATAAAACTCTTCACCATTCTGTAAACCGCTTTCCTGGCGCGGCATCAATAGACGTCCTACTTTTGTAGAGAGAACAAATTCATCTCTGTCCAAGGTACGCAAAGCAAGTCCAAGACGAATTTCTGCCAAGCTGCTTCCGTAATGCGGTGCTACATCAAAAGCATGCCATCCCATTTCTATCGCGCCTTCTGCAATCCCAATAGCATCAGCATTCGATAATTTATGAAATAAATTCCCTATACCTGATGCGCCGAAAGTTAATGCAGGTACTTTTAATCCTACACTTTTAATCGTATTCGTTTTAATCATAATATCCATCCTTTCAATATGCCTTTTCCTAAAAGCAATAATTATTTTTAAATTAATACGTATTTAAAATATTCAATCTATAGTATCGGCAATTTTATAAACTTTGGTAGCATTTTTATAAAACACTTTAGCACAATCAATTTCTGTATGTTTTGCCATCCATTCATTGACAATTCCTACAACCTGATGGTACTCAGCCCCTACCAAAGATACTGGCCAATCTGAGCCAAACATTATTCGATCCTGACCAAATGCCTCATAAACAGTATCCATATACGGCTCAAAGTCTTTTTGCGTCCAATGATGCCAGTCCGCTTCAGTAACCATACCAGATATTTTACAATAAATCTTATCCGATATTTGCGCTATTTTCTGCATGTTTTCTTTCCAAAAACGAATTTTCTGTGCTTTAATCGCTGGTTTAGCAATATGCTCAATTACAAAAGTTACTTCCGGACATGCTCTAACAAGTTCTAAAGTCTGCGGTAATTGCTCAGCTGTTACCAACAATTCATAGATCAGACCATTTTCACCTACGGTACGGCAGCCTTCAATAAAATCAGTTTCTAACAAATGTTTTGGTGGCAATCCCTGTGACATGAAGCGTATTCCTTTGAGCCATGCCCCTTTTCTACGTAAACGATCTATAACGGCTTGCACAGCTTCACTTCCTTTACTAAGATCACACCAACCTATAACACCTTTGATAATCTCATGTTTATCTGCGAGATCCATCAACCATTCTGATTCTTCTATCACTGGGATCGCCTGTACTAAAATAGAGCCCATCACCTGATTATCCACCAAAACTTTTTGTAAATCATCAAAGAAAAAATCCCGTCGAATTCTGTTCATATCATTCGAAATCCAAGAAAAGTTCTCATTCTGCTGCAACTTCCATACATGATTATGTGTATCAATTATTTTCTGTCCTGTAGCCATATTAAAATACTCTCCATTTCTTTTAAATTAAGAATCTCATTCTGCTTAAATTCAGCTCCTTTATTATCTATTCTTTTAACATCATACGTTGCAATTATAATGCCAATTTTTTAATTTTTCATTTTTTTCTTATAAGTACAGCATATATAAGCATTATTCTAACCTTAAACTAAAAATATTTCCGCTGCAATTCATTTAAGTTAACAATTATTTTCAAAAATGAAATTCATCTATATCTATATTGAAATTATATTAAGCATACCCGATCAAAATCTTGAAGACTGTGCTTATGTTTTATCAGTTGATAAAATGCAAGCACTTAAATGTCCATAAAAAATAATATTTATTTTTAATTCCCGTCAATCAGACAAACATCACCCGCATACGATTAATCGAGGTGATGGGAAAATGGCAAAAGTGGATAAGCCTAAGAAAGATATGATCCCAATCATTAAAATAACTCTATTAAATTTTGACCCCGCCATGCAAGATGAATATAGTAAGAAATTTATGTCGCCACTTATTAAAGGTCTACTAAAACGAAAGCAATGAGCCCAATAAATCCAATATTAATTAAGGACGTGTTGACTATGAATGCAGCTATATATGTCCGCGTATCTACAGATCAACAAGCCGAAAAGGGCTATTCAATAGATACTCAGCTTGAAGCCTGTCGTAAATGTGCCCTTGAACTAGGGGCGGGCCATATTGAAGAATTTGTCGATGATGGTTATTCGGCGGAATTTATTGAGCGGCCCCATCTTACTAAGTTACGCGAGGCCGTAAAATCTAAGAAATTTGATTTGGTAGTTTTCTACGACCCCGACCGAATGGCAAGAAATTTGATGCATCAGCTGATAATAGCCGAAGAAATTGACAAGTCCGGGGCTGAACTTAAATTTGTAGCTGTCAATTACGACCAATCTCCGGACGGTAAGTTTATGTTCGGAATACGCGGTTTACTGGCGCAGTTGGAAAAGGAGAAAATCAAGGAACGTACTATGCGTGGTAAAAGAGGAAAAGCCGCTAAAGGAATGGTTATAAGCGATGCCAAACCATTCGGATATACCTTTGATGCTGAAAAAAACACCTATGTAATCAACGAAATGGAAGCCACAATTGTTCGAATGATCTTTGACTTTATCGTTAAACAAAAAATGGGCACCGCCCGGATATGTAAAGAGCTTAATGCACGAGGTATTTCTTCTCCCCGCGCCAAAAATGCCTGGATTGTTTCTAGCATCCATAGAATATTAACCAACACCCTGTATAAAGGTATTATCAACTCTATGAAATACCACTATAAAAAGATTGGTTTATGCAAAAAAAAACGGATTCTTCGGCCAGAATCAGAGTGGATTCCAATATCCGTTCCAGCAATTATTGATGAAGTAACCTGGCAAGCTGCACAAAATCAGCTTCACGAAAACAAAGACTTTGCCAAACGCAATTTGAAGCGGGATTATCTCTTAAATGGATTAGTCACTTGTGCCAGATGCGGGCGAGCTATGGTAATCTCCCATTCTGGCTGCAAAGAACTGATAAGTTATTACGCCTGTCTAAGCCAAAGAAGTTCATCCTACATTTATTCCGAACAAAAATCCTGTACAGCTAGGCAAATCCCTACTAAATTACTTGATGAATATGTATTTGATTACTTGATGAAACTCTGCCACACTCCTAACAAAATTGCCGAATTTATTCAGGACGTCCCCGAACGGAAAGATATCCTAAAATATAAAACAGCACTCGATCAAATGATAAAAACAGAAGAAGAACTGATGCAACAAAAAGATACAGTACTACGCTGGTTCCGGAAAAAAATGCTGACTGAAAATGAAGTTGAAAGCCAATTGAAGAACATACTTGGACAATTAGCTGACATCGCTCAAATAAAAAAAACGTACGAAGCCGAATTGGCCACTATCGCTCATATTCGATCCGACGATGAGATTGCTTCTACAATTAAGCTCAATCTTGACAAAAGCAGCTTTACCATGGAAGAAAAAAAAGCTGCATTACGAGCTATCCTAGACAGGGCTATCGTTGAACGAATTGACAACACCCGTGGCCGTGGAAGCCGCCCCGAGATCAATGTTAAGCTTAAACTAAAATAAAGATAAGCTGAGTTGCTTTACTCTGCTGAATTATTTGAACAACCCTCGATCAGATCTGTGCAGCATAGCCTGTCATTCCGCTTTGCTAAAACCGAATAAACCTTTCTTGGCACAACTAGTTCAACTTCTTATTGCAATTTAAGAATAAATTATTCTGAACAAAGCAGGAATATCTAAAATAATGTATAATAATTATATCAGATCAATATAATTTAATACGTGGACAAGAGCGAAAGAGAAGTCCAAATAAATGTCTAAAAAATTAGGCATCTATTTGGCTTCTCTTTTTGTGCTTATTCTCATTCATAACCCACTGTGGTTAGATAGGAAGTGAAAAAATGACAACCCATAAAACAGATGTCATCATTATTGGCGGCGGTATTGTCGGTACAGCGATTGCCAGAAAGTTATCGAAATACCAACTTGATGTGGTATTACT
>NZ_JAHGVE010000046.1 GCF_018835585.1 Pelorhabdus rhamnosifermentans | reverse complement strand
TTGCTGTAGAGTTCAAAAAAACTCTTTTCTCTGTTCTTCCTTATATCAAACAGAAGAAATTAAATCAGCCAAGCTCAGCCTCAAAATCGGCCCAAACTCCTTACTCTCCGGTGGATAGTCATTATTATAAATATGGTCACACCTTGGTAAAAAAAGTAACTTTTGAGGATAGCGATAAAGATATCCTTTTGATGCTTGAAAGCATTTTCCTGAAAAATTATGCTTAAACTCTTAAGTGACATTTTCACCCGATAATTAGAAACCTTTTTAGGTGACATTTTCAAAAGTTATTGACAGTACTTTCATCATCTTTTATACTTCAAGATCGATATGCTTTCCTACTCCTTCGGGAGCACTTCGAGCGGGCTTCGTAGTTGTTTCCAGCACACTTGTACTTTCAGCCATAACACGATCGTCTTGCTCATCATCCTCTTCATCTTGACTAGAAAATAACCGATTTTTTAATTTTGGTTTATATATCCGTCTTTTATGAAGTCTAGCCGGCCCCACACGCCGCACAGGCCATGGTTTTCCAATCGGTTGGACCAAAGCAACTTCTTTTTCCATGATGTTACCCCTCCCCAAAGCCTATATACTTATTATCGTTATATGCAGCAAAAAAAATAACGATGCAACAATAAAAAAACAGTCCTGCATCAAATACAAGACTGTTCTTTACAATCTATTCCTATTTTCAGCTATTAATATAAAATATGATTTCCAATGACTAGACGTTGAATCTGATTTGTGCCTTCATAAATCTGCATAATCTTTGCATCGCGCATATAGCGCTCAACAGGATATTCTTTCGAATAACCATAGCCACCAACAACTTGCACTGCATCTGTCGTAATTTGCATGGCTGTATCTGATGCCAAACATTTCGCCATAGCTGCTTCTTTAGAAAAAGAAAGACCTTGTTCTTTCATCCAGCACGCCTTATAAACGAGGAGTCGCGCACTTTCAAGCTTCATGCCCATATCAGCAATCATGGCCTGCACTAACTGAAAAGAAGCAATGGCCTTGCCAAATTGTTGACGCTCACGAGCATACTTGACAGCAAAATCAAAAGCTGCCTGCGCCAAACCAATCGATACAGCCCCCACAAACGGTCGGGCAGAATCAAGCGTTTTCATGGCAATTTTAAAACCGTGTCCCTCTTTACCGATACGACGACTGCTTGGAACACGAACATGATCCAGAATTAATTCACAGGTATTGGAAGAACGTATCCCCATCTTATCTTCATGTTTGCCTACTGAAAAACCAGGTGTATTGCGATCCACAATAAAAGCAGTCAAGCCCCGAATACCTGCTGATTTTCTGGCATTGGCAAAAACAACAAAAATGTCAGCAAGACCACCATTCGTAATAAAGCACTTCGTACCATTTAAAATATAATCATCGCCATCTTTAACCGCCGCAGTAGCAACACTACCTGCATCAGATCCTGCGCCAGGTTCAGTCAAAGCAAAAGCCGCAAGCTTGCCTTCATTTAAGAAATTAAAAAAGTACTGTTTTTGCTCGTGCGTCCCTGTTGTCAGTACAGGATAAGAAGCAAGAGCATTCGCAGCAACGGATGTAGCAACGCCTGCATCACCACGGCCTAGTTGTTCATAAATAAAGGCGATCGTTAAAGCATCCAGACCCGGCCCATCGTACTCTTCAGGTACCGTAAGATTAAGCAAACCAGCATTATGCAATTGTTGAATAAGTTCAGGACGTATTGTAGCTTTTTCGTCCATTTCATGAGCATAAGGTATAATTTCTTTCGTTACCACTTCCTGTACCATTTTAAGTAAAGCTGTTTGGTCAGGCGTAAACTGAAAATCCATGTGAAACCTCCTAAATCTTAATCAATTCATAAAGTCAAAATTAAATAAATATAGTTTATTTTAACAAAAGTTTAGCCCCTATGGCAAGTAAAAACAATCCAATAACTTGTTGAATACCAAAAGGACTCGTTTCTAAACCAAAAGCACCAAGATGATCAATAATAAGCGCCGTAAGCACCTGACCAACAATAATCGCCGTAGTTGCATTCGATACCCCCACCTCAGGGATGCTCATTGCAACAAGATAGACAATAAAAATGCCGATAATTCCACCAAGATAGATATACCAAGGTACAGAGGGTAAAGGAAAAAGAGCACGTTTATTCATACGAAACGCAAAAATGCCAATGGCAAGTCCCATTGTACCTATCACATGAACAATAAAAGTCGCTTCAATAACCCCAGCCGCTTTGCTCAATACGGCATTCAGCGATCCTTGCACAGCCATGAGAATACCAGAAATAAATGCTGCCCACAAAAAGACTACACTCTCCTTTACATGTAAACCGTTAAGAAGTAGTATAGAGCATAAAAGTAGATTCTATTCTTTTTGAATCATGTGGAGAGCCACAGGATCAATCGCCTTGACCTTGTTTACATTCATCAAAATCACTGCCTTCTGAAAAACGTCCCACAACAAAAAAAGTACCCCGACTTTTCGCAAGCAGTTTTTCCTCTGAATCAACAACAGCTGCTTCAACAACGAGTGTCTTTTTACCCTGATGAATGACCTCAGCATGAGCATAAACCAACTGGTCTGGCTTAGCTCCCCGGACAAAATTAATATTCATATCCATGGTCACAACTTTTTGATCCAGTGTCCCACAGGCAAGTCCCATGGCAGTATCTGCCAAAGAAGCCAAAGCCCCACCATGAGCAATCTGATGCACATTCGTATGTTTACCAAATACAACAGGCATCGTCATGGTAATACGCCCGGCCTCAAGAGCAGTAATTTTCATTTCTAATAAATTGATGAATGGATTCTTCTTATAAACAGCCTGCAGACAATTTTTAAATTGAGCAACATAGACGTCCAAAAGGGCTTCCTCCTTTAGTAAAAAAAGAAACAGGCAATATGCCTGTCAGTCAAAAATATACACAGTCACTGTCTGGCGACCAAATTGCATAGCTTCTCCAAAACTGTCAAAAGCTAAATCAATTCGATTCCCCTTAATATTACCACCCGTATCATCTGCAATGGCAAATCCATAGCCGGGTATAAAAAGACGCGTCCCAAGTGGAATAACATTCGGATCAACAGCAGCCAACCCATGCCTAAGCAAATGACCTTGAGATGTATAGCTTCCATTGCCTGGGTCGTAAGCCGAGTAAGCCGAAGCATTCATAATAGCCGAACGATTGGAGCGACTGACTTCGTTCCTAGCACGCTCTAAATATAATATAGTGTCCCGATTAATCACACCTGTTGCTGAAAGATCAACGCTACGTTGAAAAAGCAGAACAGCTTCAAACGTGCCACCACCAAAAATGCCATCAATTTCTCCAGCATAATAACCAACATCCGCTAATAGCTTTTGCGCATATTGTACATCACTACCACGCATTCCACGCGATAGGAGCTTATCACCTGGTGAAGCAAAACAAACTGTTACAGAGCATAAGAGAAATAACAATACACCAAAAAAAAGAATCTTTTTTTTCATCCATTCACCTCTCTTTATTGGTTTATTAAGTTTTTAAGATTGTTTTATTGCTAGAAATAAGCTCCTAAGATTTTGTCACACCTAGCAAATAAAAAACTATATATTTAATATTTTACTATATATCTGCCATTTCGTCAAAGATTTACTCAAATACCAAGCTGATCCAACATGGCCCGATTAACAATCCCCGTCACTTCAAGTCCGTTTTCCTGTTGATATTCTTTCACCGCTGTTTCCGTTGCCAGCCCGAATAACCCATCCGCTTTTTCTTCCAAATAGCCCTTTTCTTTCAGCTTTAATTGCATTATTGCCACATCAGATCCCATCATTTGATATTTTAGCGTCCGCTCTACTTTTTTTCGCTTATCTTCAATACGAACAACCGTTCCAATCGGTACCCATTCAAATAATTGTTCTACATCCTTATTACGCATACGAATGCAACCGTGGCTGGTAAACTGACCAATTGACCACGGTTTATTTGTTCCATGTATTCCATAAATTCCCCAAGGCACATTAAGGCCCAGCCAGCGCGTTCCGAACCCAGTTCCCCAATTGTAATCTTTCCAGACAACATTCCACTCGCCAATGGGTGTAGGAGAGTTACTTTTCCCCACCGCAATGCGATATTTTTTTAATAATATCCCGTTATCATAAACCTCTAGTACTCTTTCAGCGACTTTAATGTTCAAACTCACTATACCTGTTGGAGAAGCTGGAATGTTTCCATCCTCCAAAACGGTCCATTCCAATTCATCAACATACTCATAGCCAAAAATCCCCAAAAGAACGCTGAAAATAATTAGAAACGCCGCCCCCCAAACGAGCGGTGGACGAGACAATTTTAGCGTTTGAAACGTCACTCTCTCCCCTCCCAATTGACCTATCTTATCAAATATATGCTGCAATATGCCAAGATATCCTGATTGAATACCCACACAAAAAAAAAGGAGGAGTTCGATCCTAACGGATTCGCCCCCTTCCTTTTATCTATAAAATAATCCTTATACACAAATTATTTTAAGACGTATGCCTTTACATTCTGAATACCATAATCAAGCGCAGCTTGTCGAGACGGGAAAAACAAATCAATGCGATTTCCCTTAATAGCACTTCCCTGGTCATTGGCTATACCATAACCATAACCGGGAATCCATAGCTTCGTACCCATGGGAATAACACTCGGATCAACGGCAATATCGCCTGGCTTCAAGGGATTTCCGAAATAATCATTATCTCCCCAGTGTCCATTATCCGCAATCCCCGGTCCATATGCGGTTGCAGTAATGTCCAAAATTTTACTATAGTTTTCCGGCGCACCTGTCAATGCATTATTGGCAACTGCCGCCTCTGGCTGCAGCTTTGTTTGTCCAAATAATTGGGCAAGCGCTTGTAAACCCGTCTGATAGGGTTCAATTTTACTGCTAATCTGTTTGGTAATTTCATTACGAACAACATTTTGAAGTGCATCTGTCACCGTTCCTGTGATGGCTGCCGGATCAGCCGTTACACCCGTTTGTGCGAGTGCACGGCTCACTGCCTGCTGCGCAACTTGGGCAAGTACCTCATCCTTTTTACCTTGCTCCAATTTCTGTTTTAATGACAGAAGTTGTTGGATGCCTTGTACAGTTGAATTTGAACTATTATCAGCTAAAAAAGTTTGCAAGTTATCTGTAGGAGCACTGGCATGAGCCAAAGGCACAACAAGTGGGGACATCGTTAGAAACAGGGATAGCATCATAGTTATTGCAGTTTTGTTCATGAAGTCTCTCCTTTCGGTAATACTTGAATCTATTTTACCACGTAGTTTACATAATTAACAGGCGGTAATTATTATCAAATTAAAAATCTCACTGATATCATTTATTATCAGCGAGATTTTCATAACTATAGATAAAAGAATTCTTCTTCGATTATTTAGCCTGGTCAAATAAGATTTGTGTCAGAACATCGACACCAGTCAAGATATCTTCAATTTTTGCACTTTCAGCAGGATTATGACTCACGCCATTTTTACAAGGAATAAAAATCATTCCCGTAGGCGTAATTTTCGCCATATTCATCGCATCATGCCCTGCCCCACTATTCATGCGTCGATAAGAAATCTTCCGTCTTTTACAAATTGTTTCTATTTGATCAGCAAGAACTTCGTCGAGAATCACTGGGCGATCCGATGCCAGTACATCAATTGCAGCAGGTGTTTCTTCTTCTTCTGCCAACGTACTCACAAAATCTTTTAGTTCTTGAATACTGTCAATAATGCTTTCTTGCTGAACACCACGAATGTCTACCCACATTTCCACGTTACCTGGAATAACATTCATAGACCCAGGTTGAACATTTAAGACGCCAACCGTTCCCACTGTACCTAAATGGGTTTGTTCCATAGCGATATCACGTACAGCTAGTACGATTTTAGCGGCACTAACGAGTGCATCGTGACGTCCATCCATAGGCGTTGTACCGGAATGGGCGGCTTCTCCAGCTACAGTAATCTTAAGACGCGTTGGTGCAGCAATCGCTTCAACAATACCAATCACTTCCTGGCCACGTTCTAAAAGATAACCTTGTTCAATATGTAGCTCAATAAAACATTTGAAGTCGTCTCTACTGCGCACGGCATGAGAAAATTGATCAAAATCAAGCCCGCGATTCATTAATGCTTGGACTAAGGAAACACCCTCGCGGTCTACAGCCTTTTTCCACGCCCGAATCTGCATTGAACCTGTCATAGCTTTACTGCCAATGGTGGAATAGCTAAATCGGCTGGATTCTTCAGCAGCAAAAACGATTAATTCCACAGGATGTGTTAAAGGCCCTTTGGCCTTGAGACGCTTGACGGCCAGCAGCCCACCCACTACACCCACGACACCGTCATATTTTCCACCTTGTGGGACACTGTCAAGATGGGACCCTGTGGCAACAACTGTCGCTGCTACATCTGTTCCTTCTAAGCGACCAATTAAATTTCCTGCCGCATCTTTTCGCACAGTTAAACCAACCTGTTCCATTTCACGAATGAAGAAAGCCTGTGATTTTTCATCCCAACTTGAAAAGGCCAAGCGCGTAACCCCTGTCTTCGTCTCACTAAACGTAGCTAATTGATCAATTTTTTCCTGAAGCCACTGTGCCTCCATAACATTACCTCCCGTCACGAATGCTTGCTAATTTAAGTATAGCGCTAAATCAATAACTATGCTAGCAGCCGAAAAACCCAATTTCATTTAAAGTGCTGCACTTGACTATCATACAAACGGGCGTAGAACCCTTTTTCCTTTAGCAATGTCTCATGTGTTCCTTGCTCTCGCAGTCGTCCATGATCCATAACAAGGATTTGATCGGCTTGTTCAATTGTCGATAATCGATGGGCAATAACAAGCATAGTCCGTTCTTGAACAATTTTCTCAAAAGCTCCTTGAATCAAGGCTTCTGTTTCACTATCAATGCTTGATGTCGCTTCATCAAGCACTAAAATACAAAGGGGTAAAACCAAGACGCGCGCTAGTGACAACAATTGCCGCTGTCCTGCCGAAAGCAAAGCCCCCTGATAGCCAAGCGGCGTCTCATACTTTAGAGGTAGTTTCACAATAAAAAGATGAGCATTGGCCGTCTGCGCTGCTTTCTCGATGACGTCAGGCGTAATGCTATCATCATACAAAGTCAGGTTTTCGCGCACTGTTCCTTTAAAAAGCTGTACGTCCTGAAAAACAACACCAATTTTCCGCCGTAAAAGTTCAAGCGGAATGAGACGAATATCTACATCATCCAAATAAATGGTGCCACACTGTGGGTCATAAAAACGCGATAACAAACTCATTAAAGTCGATTTACCTGAACCGGAAGAACCGACGACTCCTACAAACTGCCCGGCTAAAATAGAAAAGCTCACATCTTTGAGCACCCACTCCTCGGCTTGATAGGCAAACCAGACATGTTCAAAACGAACAGCACCCGCAAAATGACAATTAAGTGATTCATTTTCCGGTTCTTCCTCGGGCCTTGGATTATCTAGAATATCAGAAATTCGTTCAGCTGCAGCTAAGGCGGATTGCAATAGAGTATATTTTTCAGCCAAATCCTTAATGGGCCAAAAAAACATTTCCACATAGCGCAAAAATGCCACAACAATTCCTACTTGAATCGGTGTCTTTTCATTCAGTAAACCGCTGACCCATAAAACGGCCAAAACAGACACGGTATAAATAAAATCAACAAGTGGTCGAAAAACAGCAAAAGTATGAACCTCACGCAGACCCGCAGACAAATATTCTTGGCTTACCGTTTCAAATTCGCGTTCAGTCTGCCGAAAACGTGCGAATGCCTTAACAACACTGATATTATTTAAGTTTTCCTGTAAAAAGCTATTTAGTTGTCCTGTTGTCTGCCGAATTTGGCGATAAGCATTGCGCGCATATTTTTGATAAACAAGGGCTAGGAAAATCATCAAAGGAATGGCCACGAAGGTAGCTACGGCAAGTTGCCAATCCATCAGTAACATGACAAAAACAATCCCAAACAAAATTAAAAAATCGCTCGCAAAAGCAACAAGAACGTCTGTATAGAGATCCTTAAGCGCATCTGTATCATTCGTTACGCGTGTAACCATCTGACCGACTTTTTGCTTTTCCATGTTTCTATAGCGTTGATAAATTAAATGGCGAAATACTTTTTGTCTTACATCAAAAATAATAAATTGACCGATATACTGCAAAATATAATTTTCACCATAAGATAAAACAACACTTGCTGCAATGGTCAGTCCATAAAAGAAGGCTGTCTGCCGCAAGCCGGCGAGATCCAGCTGTGCAATTTGCGTATCAATAGCAATCTTCATCAAATAAGGGCGGGAAAGCTCCAGTCCCATGCCAGCTAAAATAATCAGTAACGCCAAAACACCCCAACCTGTAAAAGGTGCGGCAAAATTCCAGAGAATACGAATCATTTTCCTGTCATCGAATCGTTTGTTCATTAGGGTTCTCCATCCATCAATTGCTGCGCATAAATTTCATAATATAGACCCCGCTTGGCTACAAGGTCTGCGTGACTGCCTTGCTCACAAATTTCACCGTGATCAAGCACAACAATACGATTGCATTGTGTCACTGCCGCAACACGCTGTGATACAATCAGCGTCGTTCTGCTGTGAATAAAGGTGCGCATATTGCGTAGCACCTGGGCCTCCGTCTCATAATCAAGGGCCGAAAATACATCGTCAAGTAACAAAATCGGTGAATTCTTAATAAATGCTCTGGCAATCGCCACACGCTGCTGCTGGCCTCCTGAAAGCTTCTTGCCCTTCTCACCAAGCTCTGTGTCAAATCCTTCCGGCTTGGTATGAATATCTTCAGTCACCGCGGCTAAGCGGGCCGCTTCTACAATGGCTTCTTCACAATACTCCCCATCGAAAGCAATATTTTCTCCAATCGTTTTGGAAAACAGAACCTGTTCTTGCGGCACATAGCCGCATAAATGACGTAATGTTAAAAAATCAATTTGATGAATTTCCTTACCGCCAATCCTAATACTTCCCTCAGGTGCATCATAAAGTCGCAAAATCAGTTTCAGTAAGGTAGATTTTCCCGATCCCGTTCGGCCAACTAAACCAATCGTTTCTCCCTCCTGTATGGTAAGATTGATATTTTTCAGTGCAGAAGTACGACTCAGCGGATAGGAAAAAGTCAAATTTTGTAATGCAATCGTTGTGGACAACATATTAGATGAACAATCCGTCTGATCGTTGAATTTCTCAATAAAACCCTCCTCATAGGCGCTCTGGTTTAGAAAATTACTGATTCTTTCAAGTGACGCTAACCCCCTTTGCGCCATATTAATCAAAAAACCCAGGCCCATCATCGGCCAAATAATCAACCCCTGATAGCCGATAAATGCTGTCAGATCTCCCACAGTAATTTGTCCCTCAACAATCAATTTACCACCCAAATATAAAGCCACTGCATAACAAACAAAGGGCAATATATGTGTCACAGGCACATAGGCAGCTTGCAACTTGACAAGACTCATATTCACTGCGACATTTTTTTTGTTCACTTCTTGAAACCGGAGAGCTATTTTCTCCTCGGCAGCAAAACCTTTAATCACTTTTGCAGCAGCAAATATTTCCTGAGAAAATTCCGTTAGCTCACTAAACTTTTCCTGAACAGCACGAAATCGGCCATGAACAACCCGTCCCATATACGTCGCGATTAGTAAAATCAGCGGAAGAGGCAAGATGGACCAGAGTGAAAGTTCCCAGTTAATCATACGCACCATCACAACAAAAGAAGCCAATCCCATCATGACAGCATCAACAAATAGAATACTGCCTAAGCCAAAAGCCATGCGCACCGCCGTAATATCATTGGTCATTAAAGCCATTAATTTACCGGGTCCATTTTGGTCATAAAAACTCATGGGCAATCGGAGCGAATGGAAAAAAAGTTTACGCCGCAAATAATATTCTAAGCGCCGCGTCGTGCCAAGCAAGTATTGACGATAATAATACCGCCCTACAAGCATGACAGCTGAAACAACCGTAATCTGTAAAACATAGCCAAGTAAGGCACTAGGCTCGACTAGAAAACTATCAATGCAGCGGCCAATAAGACGAGGAATCAAAAGTTGAAATAAATCAACAACAATGAGTAATATGATGCCAAAAGAGAAAATAGGCCAATATTTTTGATAAAATGGCTGTAGTAAATGAATCCTGTTTTTTCGCTTCATCTTACACCTCCTTGGTAAATGATTTGGCTTCTATCAGCCAAAAATCCTCTTATAAAGGCATTTCCTAATAGATTATATAAAATAAAACCACAGCAAATGCTGCGGTCTTATTTTATACAATCTATTCATTTTACAATCGATTTTATACCCAATGCACCGATACTTGCAGCTGCAGCAACTCCTGCCAGCAAATAAAACGCCGAAAGGAAACTTCCTGAACTATCTACAAGGGAGCCCATAATCGGCGGCAATAGCATAACCGAAAATGCCCCGAAAGTATTGACAAATCCCGCGGCAACACCTGGAAATTTAGGAAATGTATCCATAGCCAGGGAGAAAATAGGTCCAAACGGCAGAGCCGTCATAAAACCTGAAAATAAAATCGCTATCGCTGCTGAAACCATATTATCTACCATACCTATCCAAACAAAACCAACAGCTAAACCGGCATGTGCAAAAATAAGTACTTGTTTTTTAGTCAGCCATTTTTTATCTACTATGAGACCACCAATGGGGCGTCCCACAATACCAATTAATAAAACACCAGATCCAATCATTCCGGCAGTTTTGGGATCAAGAGAAAGATTTTTCTGAAGCATCGTATTCACCCAAACACCACAAGCAATACTCGTGCCAAACGAACCGACCTGAGTTAAAGCAAGCAACCAACTGTTGCGGTTACCCAGCAAACTAGGCCAGTCAATTTTATTGACAACGCCATTTGTCGGCGTATTCGGCGCAAACAGCTGCCATAACACAGCAAGAACAGCCGCCATAACACCTGTCGTATAAAACACGCCGTGCCAGCCAACAATGGTTAAGAGTTGAGGAATAATAAAGATAACAAATCCTGAACCAAGCACGATGGTGCCACCATACACACCTTGCGCAAAAGCAATTTCCTTACCGGCAAAAAAAGTGGGCACATAACGAAGACCCGCAACGATACAAGAGCCTGTCCCAAGGCCGGTAATAAATTTATAGGCAAGAATTTGTTCGTAGCTGTTTGCCATCCCTGTTAAGATATTGCCGACAGCAATAATCACGAGACCCACTGACGCTACTTTTTTAGATCCAAATTTATCTGATAAACCGCCACCAGGCATTTGCATAATTCCATGTGTTAAAAAGACAGCCGTTGTAAAAAATCCTGCTGCAGTCATGGTAATGCTAAGTACTTTCACAAGTGTTGGAACAAGTGGTCCATGATTCGTATAGTTACATGACAGAACAAATCCCAACAGCCCAACCCATACTAAGGCTTTCCAGCGCTGGTTCCAAAATTCTTCTCTTCCCATATTCGATTAACAGCTCCTTATTATAGCGCGCCTTCTTCTTTAAGTTTTGCTACTTCTTCTTTAGAAAGACCCAGCATTTCCTGCAATATTTCTTCTGTATGCTGTCCAAGTAATGGTGCCGGACTTTCGACTTCACCAGGCGTCTCAGAAAGTTTAATAGGTACTCCAGGCATTTTAAACTTGCCTGCTACCGGATGATCTACTTCTACAATCATGTCACGTGCAAGAACTTGTGGATCTTTCATAACCCGATCCACTGTATTAATAGGACCGCAAGGAATGCCTGCGCCATCAATCGCTTCCAACCATTCATCCACTGTCTTAGCAGGAAAAACGGTATCTAAAATGCCTTTCAGTTGTTTCTGATTTTCTGTACGTTTAGCATTGGTAATAAAGCGTGCATCCTCAATAAGTTCCTGACGGCCAATAAGATCACAGAATTTTTTCCACAGACGATCATTGCCAACAGCAATAATAACATAACCATCTTTTGCTTTAAAAGCTTCGAACGGTGTAATAGATGGATGACGATTACCAATCGGTCCGGGAGCTACGCCATTCACTAAGTAACGGGAAATAGCATTTTCCAAAATAGCTACCTGACAATCCAGCATCGCTACATCCACTTTTTGACCAACGCCTGTTTTTTCACGATTGTAAAGAGCTGTTAATGTACCGATAACAGCGAATAATCCGGCAGTTAAATCTCCTACAGAAGCACCTACCCGAGTAGGTTCGCCATTTTCCTGGCCAGTAATACTCATAATACCGCCCATACCTTGGACAATCACGTCATAGGCGGGTTTTTTACTGTAAGGACCTGTATGACCGAATCCGGAACAAGCCGTATAGATAATATTTGGATTAATTTTTTTTATCTCTTCATAACCTAAACCGAATTTTTCCATCGTCCCGGGGCGATAGTTTTCTAACACAACGTCAACTTTTTTTACCATTTCCTTAAACAGTTCTTGCGCTTTAGGACTTTTCAAATTCATGGTCATCGAACGTTTGCCGCGGTTAAGGCTCATGAAATAAGCACTTTCTTTACCCACAAATGGCCCAAAAGCTCTTGAATCATCTCCGGTTTTTGGTGATTCAATCTTAATAATTTCAGCGCCAAAATCGGCCATCATCATAGAAGCATAAGGGCCAGCAAGTACTCTTGTTAAATCCAATACTTTAACATTTTCAAGTGGTTTCATTAGAATCCCTCCAGTAAAAAATTTAGTTCAATATGACTGAATTATAGCACTATTTTAATGCGTTTTCGTGTTTTTTCGTCTTACATAACAAAAGCATAACTTAAAAGTACTATTTTAATACCTGAAATACATTTATGAAATTCCCATAATCTGATTAAATTGTTTCAGATAATGCCTGGCAACAGGAATATTTGTCTCACTACAATTTTCCAAAACTAAAATATACGTATTGTTAAACCAAGGAATCACTTCTTGCACTTTGTCCAAATTGACTAAATAACTCTTATGAGTACGTAAGAAATTCCGATTTCTGAGCATCTCATTTAATTCTTTTAAGGTGAATTTCGTATGATAATTTCCCTGTTCCGTATAAAGAAGTGTCTGTCTCTTCTCATCAGATCGGGCAAAAATAATCTTTTCCGGATGAATCACAATAATCCGTTCAGAAGACCATACACAGATATTGCCTGAATGAAGCTCCACACGCTCGACCTTTTGTTCCATAAAACCTTTAAATTTTTTAACTTTTTCTACTGATTTTTTTACACGCTCAATGGAATAAGGTTTCAAAATGTAATCCACGGCATTCAATTCAAAAGCCTTGGCTGCATACTGACTAAAACCAGTACAAAAAACAATGTGCGGAGGTTTATCTAAATTCAAGAGTGTTTCAGCGGTTACAAGACCATCTTGTGAGCGCATTTGAATATCAAGAAAAACAATATCAGGCAGATTTTTCTCAATGGCAGCCAGCACGTCTTCCCCATCTTCACATTCTCCACTAACAGTAATCCCATCCAACTCTTCAAGAATACATTTTAGTTCCTCCCTTGCGGGAAGTTCATCATCCACTACAAGCACTTTTAAGTTCATGTATAGCTCCTTTCAATGGGATGGGAATGCGAACAATTGTTCCTTTACCTGGAGAACTGCTTATTTGTAGTCCGTATTGCGATCCATAAATCGTCTGCAACCGCTGATGAACATTGGATAAGCCAATACTTTTGCGCGAACTATCATCCCGTAAAATCGTATCAATCAATTCTTCGCTCATCCCTACACCATTATCTTCAATTGTAATATGAAGTACCTCACTTTGGATAACAGCCTGAATCATAATCTTCCCGCCTGATTTGCGCGGATAAAGACCATGCTTGATAGAATTTTCTACAATAGGCTGAAGAATAAACGGCGGAACTTTCATATGAATATCGTTTGGAACATCATAATGAACTTCTAGTTTGCCCTGAAATCGAGCAGATTCAATTTTCACATAAGATTCAATATGATGAATTTCCGTATGAAGATCTACCCATTTATCCAGATGAGATATATTATTACGATAAAATTCACCCAGATTAATCAATAATTCGCGGGCCTTCTCCGGCTGTTTGCGGCAATAATACACAATAGTATTTAAAGCATTAAATAAAAAATGCGGATTAATCTGAGCCTGCAATGCCTTAATCTCAGCCTGAGATCGAAGGGCTGTCTGCTGTTCCACTTTGCTCACTTCAATTTGCATCGATATTAATTGCGCGAGTCCTTCAATTAATTCAATTTCAACAGGAGTAAGACTGTTAGGTCGCAGTTTATAAAAGATCAGGGTACCAATTTCTTTATCTCGCTCTTTTAACGGTGCAATAATTTGAGCTTTCAAACAAGATATATCCGAAAAATCTGCGCCAAGCGAGGATTGATTGATCACAAAAGCAATTCCTTTATCAGAAGCGGTTACAGCCACTGCATCCAGACTGGCAACATGATCGATAATCGTTTGAGCCGTCCGGGTAGCTGTCTCTTCATTTAACCCACGCCGTAAGATATTTAATGTCTGTCTGGCTATTTTAAAAGCCATCCGGGCCGCTTTGCCTTCTACAGCTTCCTGCTCTGATCGCACACTGTCTAAAATAGCAATAAATGTGGCAATCCCCAATGGATTAATGATCAACATAGACGAAAAGATCGACATAGCCAACTGATAACCCCGTTCAAACGATGGAGAAAAAACCGGCAGCATACACATATGCATGGTTTCCAGAATAAATCCCAGCAGCATGGCATAAACCCAGCGAAAAGGTAAATGTTTAAACCGCTGAGCACATAAACCTGCCAATAGCCCTTCTGTTACGGCAGCAAGGGCACTTGCCGGTGCATTGATGCCACCTATCCAAAGACGGTAAATACCGGAGATAATTCCAGCACCCACACCTACAATCGGCCCGCCGATAAGACCACCAACAATAATTCCTACGCCACGCGTATTGGCACTGCCATCGACCGTAGCCAAACCACCGTATGTCCCCATGATTCCAATGAGACCAAAAAAAACACTGTAAAGGACCTTCTCGCGTCTTGATACTTTTCTGTTTAAGATAGGAAACCGAAACATACGTGTCTTCGTTAATAAAAAAACGAATCCCAAGATGAGCGACAGTCCAAGCAATAAATGACTAAGAATATACTCCCATTGAATCGGCATAATAGCTCCCTTTATTGATCAATCTTACTATTGTTATATTGTATTGTTATATTGTATTGTTATATTGTATCATATCAGAAAAAAGCCCGCATTAGCGGGCTTAAAAAATGATTGCTATTCCAATAAACCCAGAATACTTTAACAGTCTCACGACTGCGACGAAAAATATTCCTTGTGATTTAGTGTTTCGCCATAAATAACCTAACCGATCACAGCAAGAACTGTACCGGCCTGTACAGGATCGCCTGCTTTGACAAGAAGTTCTTTAACAACGCCATCGGCACTAGCCAAAACAGGATTATGCATCTTCATAGCTTCCATGACAAGTAATTCCTGACCATTTTTTACACTATCACCCACACTTACTTTCAGGGCAATGATTTTTCCAGGCATAGGAGCAGAAACTTTTGTACCCGCGCCACCGGTAGACGGCGCCGCAGCAGCTTTTGGTGCTGGCGCAGCAGCTACAGGAGCTGGAGCTACTGATGGAGTTGGAGCCGAAACATGAGCAGCAACTTTCGGAGCTGCACTACCACCTTTTTCTTCAACTGCAACTTCATAAGTTTTTCCATTCACAGTAATAGAGTAATTTTTCATTATATATCCTCCTTCAATATGCTTACACAATTTTTTTACAGTTTATTCATTAAATCTTGACGGCCTGCTAAGACCCAACCGTTACCACCACTACGAACACTTACTATCCGTACATTCGCTGACTCTGAAATAGCAGCAATGGCAGCACTAATGACAGCGAGTAATTCTTCATCATCGTCGCTGCTCGATTGCTTATCAACTGGAGACACAGTAGAAGTAGCGGGTTCAACTACAGCCTGTGCTACTGGATTGGCTGTTACTTCTTTCGCATCTTTTGCTTCTTGGATTACTTTTGCTACGTAGCATAAAATAATGACTACAATCAAAAATATAACAAATCCGATCATCGTAACTCCCCCCTCCTAATTATGAAAAATTATTTTACACCAATCAGTGCCAGCATAATACCACCGGAAATGGCTGTACCAAATACACCGGCAAGATTCGGTCCCATTGCATGCATAATCAGGAAGTTGTAAGGATTTTCTTTGAGTGCCACAACATGGGCAACACGGGCTGCGATTGGAACGGAAGCGATACCTGCGGAACCCACCAGCGGATTAACCTTGCCGCCACTCGCCCAGCACAGAACACGTCCGCCAATAATACCGGAAAAGGTACCAAAACCAAAAGCAATCAAACCAAGTACGATAATTTCCAGCGTCTTAACCGTCAGGAAGGTATCGGCATTCATCGTTGAACCAATAGCAACAGTCAAAGTAATGACGATAATGTTCATCAAGTCATTGGCTGCCGTCGTAGCCAGACGGTCAACAACGCCGCATTCACGGAACAGATTACCCAGCATCAGCATGGTAATAAGCGGAGCTACACCAGGGAGAAGTAAGTCCACGACAACTGCAATAACCATTGGAAAAACGATTTTTTCCAAACGGCTGACAGGACGAACCTGTTTCATAATAATTTGACGTTCTTTCTTCGTTGTAAAAGCTTTCATAATCGGTGGTTGAATTAGAGGCATAAGTGCCATATACGAATAAGCAGCAACAGAAATCTGCGGCAGCAAATGCGGAGCAAGCTTCATGGTAACAAAGATAGCCATTGGGCCGTCTGCGCCGCCGATAATGCCGATTGCACCGGCTTCACCGAGTGTAAAGCCAAGCATTTTAGCGCCAATTAAAGCAACAAAGATCCCTAAATGAGCTGCAGCACCTAAAATAACCAAGCTCGGATTGGAAATCATCGGACCAAAGTCCGTCATGGCTCCAACACCAAGGAAAATGAGCGGTGGGAGAATAACGAGGGCTACGCCTTGATAGGCATACCAGAACAATCCACCAGGATCAGCCAGACCAGCACCAGGAGCATTGGAAACGATACAAGCAAACCCGATACCAACTAACAGTAAAGGTTCATATTTCTTAACAATAGCCAAATAAATCATGATTGCACCAACAGCCATCATAACCACATTGCCATACCACAAGTGGACAACACCTGTTTGATTAAGCATATCCATCAATAATGAGCCTATTTCTTCAAACATGTAGCTATATACCTCCTATATTACTAGAAATTTTAGTGACCGCCCTTTAGTTTGTCCTCATCAACTGAGCCTAACTTGTTCAATAACGGAAAAGCATAAAGCACAAGTCCAATACCCCAAATAATGAAAAAACTGAGAATGAAATCAATCACGCTAAGCAGAATGGATCCTTCCACTGTATCAGGTATAATCATGTCATATTCCCCTTTCTAATAAAAAATAATAAGACAGATCTTTATAATGGAATATTGCCATGTTTTTTAGCCGGACGAGATTCGCGCTTCGTCATTAGGACATGAAGAGCATTAATGATTTGCGGGCGCGTATCTTTCGGTTCAATTACGCAATCAACATAACCCCGCTCAGCTGCTCTATAAGGATTCGCAAAATCCTTAATATATTCATCTGTCTTAGCCTGAATATCTTTAGCACCGCGGAAAATGATATTGGCTGCACCAGCAGGTCCCATAACTGCGATTTCAGCTGAAGGCCAAGCCATCACCTGATCAGCGCCAAGATGTTTCGAACACATGGCAATGTAAGCCCCACCGTAAGCTTTACGAGTAATCACGGTAATTTTAGGGACCGTTGCTTCTGAATAAGCATAAAGCATTTTGGCACCGTGACGAATAATGCCGCCATATTCCTGACCTGTTCCGGGTAAAAATCCGGGAACATCTACAAGTGATACTAAAGGAATATTAAAGGCATCACAAAAACGAATAAACCGTGCCGACTTATCGGAAGCATTAATATCTAAGCACCCCGCCATAAACGCCGGCTGGTTGGCAATAATGCCCACTGTCTGACCATCCATACGGGCAAAACCAGTAATAATGTTTTTAGCATAATGATAGAGGTAATCGTAAAATTCCCCATTATCTACAATGGATTTAATCACGTCATACATATCGTAAGGCTGATTCGGATTATCCGGCATAATAGTGTTCAAATTCATATCCGTACGACTGGCATCATCGCCGCCATCAACAATCGGAGCCTCTTCCATATTATTACTTGGAAGGAAACTTAATAAATACCGAATCTGTTTCAAACAGTCTTCGTCATTTTCAGCTGCAAATTGAGCAACACCCGACGTAGAATTATGCGTCATAGCTCCACCAAGCGCTTCAGCTGTCACTTCTTCAGCTGTAACTGATTTGATAACCTGCGGACCCGTAATAAACATTTGGCTCGTATTTTTTACCATAAAGATAAAATCTGTAATAGCAGGAGAATAAACAGCACCCCCTGCGCAGGGTCCCATAATCACGGAGATTTGCGGAATAACACCAGATGACATGGTATTGCGGAAGAAGATATCACCAAATCCAGATAAAGCATCAATGCCTTCTTGAATACGCGCTCCGCCGGAATCATTCAGACCAATAATTGGAGCCCCCATTTTCATGGCCATTTCCTGGACTTTCACGATCTTTGCAGCATGCATTTCTCCTAATGCGCCACCAATAACAGTAAAGTCTTGTGCATAAACATAAACAAGCCGTCCATCAATCGTACCATAACCGGTTGTAACGCCTTCACCAGGAGCTTCCTTTTCTGCCATATTAAAGTTTGTGCAACGATGCGTAACAAATTGATCCAATTCCACAAATGAACCCTCGTCAAGAAGAAGATCTATTCTTTCCCGCGACGTGAGCTTATGTTTCGCATGTTGTTTGTCAATACCTTTCTTACCACCACCAAGCAATACTTTTTCCTGTCTCTTTTTTAGATCCAAAATTTTTTCTTGAACAGTAGCCATATGACACACCTCCAGAATTTTCTGCTACTATGAAATAAAATCCATCATAATTTATTATTATAGTTCAAAAAATTCCATTTAAATAAATTATTACATAACATCAAAAAAAACAGACCTAAGATGCATTAGATGCATTGATTTTAAGATACAAAAAAAGAAGCTTAAAGGCCAATGTCATTAAGATAAGAAAACCAAACGACAAAGAAACAACGGAAAAGACAGGGAGATTGAGAAATAATAGTCTCCCTGTCTTTTCTGTCTATTTTTGAG
>NZ_JAHGVE010000045.1 GCF_018835585.1 Pelorhabdus rhamnosifermentans | reverse complement strand
GTAGAACAAGATATTCAAGCCTCAATTGAAAAAGTAAAAGAAGAAGAAATCACCTTCGCTGAAAACTTCCGTGCCAAGCATGGCGTTTCGTGGCAAGTTGCTTTAGTTGGTGGGGCCTTTGTTGTGTGGCAGGTAGGTGCTGCTGTTGCGCGTGCCCTGGGGGTGGTGTAAGTGGATAAGGTGAAAAATTTCATTGTGAAACACAAAAGACCGCTGATTATCGGCGGTCTTGTTTTATTGCTGGTTGGTGTTTATCTCCTTGGTCGTAATCATGCCAGTGTAGCAGTGCAGGAGGCTCAACCAGTCGTAATGTCGCAGGATTTAACGGACAGCATTAATGCTCTACAAAACAAGCTGGATATTTCAGAGCAGAACGCGAAATCACTGGCTGCTGCAATTGCTAAGATTCAGGCCGGTCAAACATTGTCAACAGCGACATATTATGTGACAGCTCCAACAGTAGAAAAAGCTGCCGATATTGTCCAGCAGCAAATAAAAAATAACGATCCAACATTACCACCTGCTGTACTTGAAAACACGGATAGGACTGTTGTCACGCCAATAACAAAAGATAGCAGTGGCAATGTGTTGCCAGCTGATCAGCAAAAAGTGGATGTGTACAAGATCGATTTACGAAAGGACCACAGAATTAAAGTTGGCGCCACTATAGTCGACAGTAAAGCCTATGAAGCTGTTGGGTATGAGCAAGGAAGATTTGAAGCTATAGCTCACGCTCAAGGGAAAGAAATAAAAGGCGGGACTGTTATGTGGAACGCAATTGAATGGTAATTTTAAATGCCGTCCGGTAGCTTTGTGCTGCTGGACGGCATTTTTTGTTTGGTTGACAAAATCACGTAAAAGTGTCACTTTACTTTCATGGGTATGTTTGAAAGCCCATTCTTTGACAGATGCCGAGAATGGACATTATTTTAAAAAAAATTTACAATTATTACCCCTGTTATGTTATTATTTTGTTGAGGCGATTTTATGGACAAATTAACGGACTCGTATGAAATAACTCGATGCGATTATTTATTTTGTAATTTGATTGCTAAAATAAAGGGGACTCACAAAATTCCCAAACTAATAAAAAAACGATCAAAAAATGAATATGGGGAAAAAGACAATCTTTTGAGATATTTTATATGCCGCTATCACAATATTTCGATAGGAAAATATACGTATGGCTTTGAACAGTTCTATGATAATGCCGATGGGATAAGAAGTATTGGCTCATTTTGTTCTATTGCGGAAAACATTTTCTTAGCTAAAAGCAACCATCCCTTGAATATTGTTACTACAAACCCCATAGCTTATCTTAAAAGATTCGGATTCTGTAAAGAAAATAAAGAGGAATTTGATGATCATAAACCAGTAATTATAGGTAATGATGTGTGGATTGGAACAAATGTTACTATACTTCCTGGAGTAAAAATAGGAAACGGCGCAGTAATAGGTGCTGGTGCTATAGTTAATAAAAATATACCTGATTATGCTATAGCTGTTGGTGTTCCTGCAAAAGTGATTAAATATAGATTCAGTCAAGAATATATTGATAAACTTAACAAAATAAGATGGTGGGATTGGCCTGATGACAAAATAAGAAAAAAGATTGATTTATTTACCAGCCCTTCTGATTTTTTATCAAATATTTAAGCTCTCAATCGTTTTATTCCGGTTGGGGGCTTTGTCATAATTTTGTCATATTTATATGTTATTTTACAAGTATACTGATTTGATCAGTTCCTACATACCTCCTATCATCATTTGCTCTCTCTCTCGTATCTCCAACAAGGGAGCATTTTTTTATTTTCGGCAGCAGGGTGAGATAGTGAGATTTTAAGATCGCTTTCTGAAACTCTATTTTTATATATTTATATATTTTTTTACGTAATAACGAAGTTTATAAAAATAGTATAAAAAACTCACTTTCTCACCATTAGGGATGGACCCTGGCTACTGGATTACAGGCAGGATATTCCTTCCAAGTACAGTATTTTACAAGTGGGGGAAAGATCGTTATGAAAAAAAGCATTCAAAAATAAAATAGTGGAAGACGAAAAATTTCCAACAAAATCAGTACGAAAAGATATGACAGAAATTAAATCTTCGGAACATAAAGAACGAATTACTTTGGTTTTATGTTTGTTGCTTACAGAAATTTGTCATATTTTGTCAAATAAATTTTTAATGAATTATTTTTCCAGTAAAATGGTACACAATAAATGTTACGAAAGGACAAAATATGAAAATTTTACTTATCTCTCCTATTCCTCACGATGAGCTTTTTGATTTGAAAAGTTATTTGAAAGATCGTGGACACGATGTTCGCTTTGTTGGAACCCAAGACTTTGAAGAACAGTACTCGTACTTTGTGAAAAAGATGCATAAATTAGGAATTGTTTGGTTTAAAGAAAATTATTATAAAGAGATGAACGAAAATATTAAAAAAATATATTTGGACTTTAATCCTGATTTAGTTTTTTTAACTAACGGGGCAGGATTAAAGACTGATTTGTTACGTTTTATGAAAAAGAAAACAAAAATAGTGACTTGGTTATTCGATAGTGTAAAAAGAGATTTTATGATTAAAACCCATAAAAACTTTTGCTATTACGACAGGGTCTTTGTTTTTGAAAGTGATGATATCCCCTATATAAAAAAACAGTTTGGAATAGAAGCAGAGTATTGTCCTATCGGATACAACAATAAAAAATATTTTCCGCAAGAAATTCCAAAAGATATAGATATTATTTTCGTAGGAAATGCCTCAGAAAAAAGAGTAAATATACTTCGAAAAGCAGCAGAGTACGTATTTAACCATCATTTAACAATGAGAATATACGGAAACTGGTATGATGAAAAGCATTTTTGGAAAAAGTATCAATTCAAAAAACATAACCCAGTCTTATTTAAATACATAATAAATAACAAAATTGTCCCAGGAAAAGTTGCTGATTTATATAGGCGTTCCAGAATTTGTTTAAATATACATGCTGCAGTCCACAGTGGTATTAATCCACGAACTTTTGACATATTAGGGACAAGATCATTTGAATTACTGGACGAAAGAGAAAATTACAATGATTTAATTCGACCAAACATTGATGTGGCAATATATAAAAACGCAGACGACTTAATAAATAAAATCGACTATTACCTTGCACACAAAAATGAACGACTTCAAATTTCAAATAACGGATATGAATGCGTTAAAGACAAATTATCTATAGGTAATTGTTTAGAAAACATTTTCTCAACAATCTCAACAATATAATTTTCAAAGTGGAAAGGTTAACGTTTTTTATATTGCGAGTCGCCCGAATAGGGGGCTTTTTATTTTGACTAAAAACAAACGCACGTTCTATAATAAAGACATGCTTTATAATTCTAATAGGGGGAATTCAATGAACCAATATCTCAATAAAATTATTCAAGGCGATTCTCTAGAGATTTTGCGTCAACTACCTAGCAACTCAGTTGACGCTGTTATAACGGACCCACCTTATTCATCAGGCGGCAGAACGATAGCCGAAATAATACTATTGGGTCGATTTATTGTAATGCTATTGAGCAGAACGAGGCTAATTTGGTGCAGAGTGTAGCTACTCATTTAGGCCTTGATACTAGTGCCGTTAATACGGGCGCAGGCGTAGACGCAACTGTACAGAAGTAATGTGAGTCCCTATCTCGACTTAGGTCAAGGTAGGGACTTTTTTTAGTTATAGGAAAGTTAACCAATATGAATTTGTGTTTTTACAGTAAAATATGTTTAGAATTTAATTATAACAACAATTTCAATTAAAAATAAACGTTTTGCGAGGAAATTTCTCATAAAACGTTTATTTTTAATTGAAATTGTATATAATGTAGCTATAAGGAGGCGATACAATGCTCATACAATTTAATTTTAAAAATTTTAGATCCTTTAGGGATGAAGTAACATTAGATTTATCAGCTACTCAAATAACAGAACATGCCAATAGTGTAATTGCCATTGGGAACGAAAAGCTTCTTCCCGTTGTTGCAATTTATGGTGCTAACGCAAGTGGCAAGTCAAATGTTTATGCAGCGTTGGAGTATATGGCTTACTACGTTTCACAATCTTTTCAATTTGGTGGGGATAGTGATTCGAAGCAAAAGCAAGATTCTCATTATGTAAAACCAACTCCGTTTCTATTTGACAGTAATAGTAGAGATGCAGAATCTAGTTTTGAAGTCTATTTTATCGACACGCGGGACAATTTGAAAACTTACAATTATGGATTTTGTGTTAATCAAGATGGTGTAACTGAGGAATGGTTGAACAGTAAAACAAAAACCGCTAAAAAGTTTAAAAAAATATTTTATCGTTCAAAAGACGAATTGGATTTAGATGGCTTACCGTCTAAAAGCAAAGAAAACATCGAAATCGCTTTGGAAAAAGAGGTTCTTATTGTTTCTCTAGGAGCAAAACTAAAAATAGCAAAGTTAAAAGTAATTCGTGATTGGTTTTATTCTAATGAATTTACCAATTTTGGGGATCCTGGAGAAAACTATTTTCGTTCAAAATTACTTCCCGATAATTTTGTTAAAGACAAAGAAGTTCAAAGTAATGTATTGGAGTACTTTGCATCTTTCGATGAATCAATTAAGGGATTTAATATAGAAGAAGATCATGGCGAATCAGCTAAAGACAAGAAAGGTTACAAAATTGATACTCTGCACCATGTAATAGGAACAGAAGAAAATACTACAATACCTTTGCAACAAGAATCCGACGGAACTTTAAAAATGTTTGCTCTGTATCCAAGTTTACAGGAAGTGTTAGAAAATGGAAGTGTTTTATTTGTGGATGAATTAAATGCGCGTCTTCATCCTCTTCTTGTACGTAACTTTATTCTGACTTTCCTAAATCCAAAATTAAATCCTGAACATGCTCAACTAATATTTACAACACATGACACATGGCAGTTATCTAATAAATTACTTCGTAGGGATGAAATTTGGTTTACAGAAAAAGATAAAAACGGTATATCTAATATTTATTCTCTTGTGGATTTTGTTAATGAGGATGGTTTAAAAATTCGTAAAGATGAGAGTTATGAAAAAAATTATCTCATTGGAAAATATGGAGCTATTCCATCTTTGAAGAGTATTCAAATCTTTAAGGAGGAAATAATAGATGGGAAAGGATGATAGACGCGGAGAACGAAAAATACGAAAACAGAATTTCAGTTCTGTCCGGACCCCGGAATTAGGATACTACTTTATAGTGACAGATACACAAGAGACCGAACAAAACTATTTGTATGGATTGCGCGATTCCATCCCAGACCATTTAAAAAATAAAAGATTGGTTATAAAAGTACATGAAGCAAGGACTGATGATTTAGTTGATCATTGTATAGAAAGTGTGTTTCTTGAACCACAATACAGAATTCCGTGGATTGTATTTGATCGGGACCAAGTAAAAGATTTTGACAAAATTATTAAAAAAGCCCACGATAATAATATTAACGTGGGATGGTCCAATCCTTGTATCGAAATATGGTTTCAGGCCTATTTCGGTACAATGCCTAAATATTTAGATTCTGTACAATGTTGTGATGGATTTAATGCTTGTTTTAAAAAAAAGACAAGTAAGGAGTATAAAAAATCTGATCAAAATATATACTCAAATCTATGTAAATACGGAAATGAAGAACGAGCAATTAGTTTAGCACAACAAAAATTGAAGCAAATGGAAGCTGAGTGTAATAATAAACCATCTGAAATGTGTCCAGGTACGACAATGCATTTATTAATTGAAGAAATTAGAAATAAAATTAAACAGTAATCAAAAAGATAAATACTTAAAAAAGTACAACTTCTCTTCTTTATAGCATTGTCCCTTATAAATGTCCCTTATGACCTGCTTTAAGGGACAAAAACCTGCTTAAAACTGCTAAAATGCCCGATAAGTAAAATAATGTAAAATGGTATAGATGCTTGATATTAAAGGGACGAATGGTTATCTAAATTTCATAATAAAATGTAAACTAGACAATGCGTTTAGATTCACATTCAAGAGGTCACTGGTTCGAAACCAGTATACCCCACCAGGAAATTCAGGGCTTTGCAGTGATTACTGCAAACCCTTTTTAAGTAAAATGTAGCAACCGTGTAGCAACGCGGTGAATAAAAAATCGTGAAGGCCGTTATTTGGCCTTCACGATTTTTTGTTTAGGTGGAATATTCTCAGAGTGATTAAGAGCTGCTGCCGGAGTGGTGGCGGTGAGCCAGGCTGAAATTTTTTCCTGGCCGCCGTCTACTCTGTGGCTGTATACGTCCAGAAGCATGCGGGCGCTGCTGTGCCCCATCCGGTATTGAGCATCCTTCAACGGTACGTTGTTATCGACCATGCGGCTGGCGTGATCGTGACGCAGGACATGAAAATTGATATGCCGGAGTCCGGCCTCAGTAATAATGCGGGCATATTTTTTGGACCAGTTGCGGGGGTCTTGCAGACCGCCCGTATTTGTCGGAAAGATGAGGTTTTGATCCTGCCATTCGCCGGCTTTCAGCCGTTCGGCCGTTTGACGAGTTTTATGCTGCCGCAGTTCGTCCATTACGGTGACGGGCAGAGGCAGGCGACGGTAGCTGGTGAGGGTTTTCGGCTCAGCCAGCATGGGCTGCCTGTCGGTAATGATGACGGCCCGGGCAATGTCTATGGTACCGGCGTTAAAATTTACATCGCTCCAGCGCAGTCCTAAAAGTTCACCCCGCCGCAGGCCGGATGCCCATTCCAGCAGCAGGGCAGTATACATATCGGGTGATTTTTGAGCTGTTGTCAGCAGCTTGTCCCATTCTTCGGTTTTTAGAGGTTCAATTTCGTTTTTTTGCTTGCGGGGCAGAGACACGGACGCAGTTGGTGCGCGTAACAGCAGTTGGTCATTCACAGCTTGACGGATGGCAATGCGCAGTATCGAAAAAACATATTCCGCCAGACGGGGAGATCCTCCTTTGGCGATGATCTCATTGACCATTTGCTGGATATGGATGGGTTGCAGTTTCAAAAGCTTAATGAAACCCAGGAGCGGAATGATATGGTTTTTGGCCATGGTCTCGTAGCTCAGAAAGGTATTAGCCCGTACAGAGGGTTTGGCGTAGACTTCCAGCCATTTTTCCACCCATTGTTTGACGGTTAGTCTGTCGGCATCAACATAGAATACGGCTTTGCATTTTTCCAGGAGAACCGATTTTTTTTCCTGGACTTCGGCTTTGGTTTTGCCGTAAACGACTTTGCGAACGAGCTTGACGGATTTTTTGTCCCGTCCAACGGTAACGGCGGCTGTTCATTTGCCGTCGCTGCGGCGATAGATAGAACCCTCGCCATTTGCGCGTTTTCCCATTTTCACACACCACCTTTTTATAGTGCAGCGGTTAGTGAGTGCAACGAGTTGCAGTAATAATCAATTTTAGTTATGAATTTTTACCGCTTTTGACTTATTATTTTTCGAATCCACCGGTTAACCAGGGACAACCTTGGATTTGTCGTCTGCCCCTAAGGCAGCTACCACTTTTTCCACCACCGCCCGATCTCCTGGAGACAGGTCGGCTATTTTTTTTGCCAGGTCGGCCACTCCTTCGGGCAAGACTAATTGTTCGGATTGAATGCCGAGGAGATTGTCAGTTGTTACTTTCAATACCTGGGCCAGCCGTCCTACCATTATCGTGTCCGGTTCGGTGCGGCCTTTCTCCCAGGACGCTATGGTTGATTGATTAACTCCTACGGCGCGGGCCAGAGCCGCCTGGGACATGTTCATATCGGCACGGGCTGTTTTGATTTTTTCATTAATCATGGTTTATCACACACACTATCATCTTTTTCACACACCATCACTTTTTATTTGTTATCCCTATTTTAAAACGGTATATAGCATTTTGTAAATGATTAATTACAAAATGTATTGAAAAGTTTTGGAATGTGCTATATACTACAAATTGTAATAGTAGAACTACAAAATGTCATAGGAGGCGTGGAGAATGAGCAGTGAAAAAATTATGGCGTCAGTAAAAGAATTTGCCGCGATGACGGGAATCGGGCAGAACCGCGTCCGGGAGTTGTGCTATTTGCCGGACTTCCCGGCATCGAAAGAAGGCAACCGTTTTTTGATTCATGTGGAAGCGGCCAATGAATGGCTGCGCAAACGGGCCGTGGACAAGGTAGGCGTTGTTTCTGCCAGTTTAAAACGTGTAGTTCCGTGATGTGGGGCGGAATTGGCTGGGCGGTCATCCGGCAGTTTTTATTGTGGAAGCGGGTTTATCCATGAACTACATTGCCGAGCTCAATGGTTTTTATGTGCGCTTGCTGACCCAGCCGCTGTCCAGCGATGCCCAGACGTTCTGGGGCGTACTTATGCATTTATGCAACCGGGCAGGCTGGCCGGAGCGGTTTACGGTAGCTAGCAGTACTCTCTTAGGTTTGCTGGGGTATAGCTATTCGGCCTTGTCCAGGGCCCGGACGGAACTGGCGGAAGCCGTGGCTGTGGAGGAAGCACGCATCCGCCAGTTGGCGGTAACCGGGTTGGCTTAGAAGAAGGAGGTCACGCTATGGAAGAAATGGCCCGCCTGGCGGCGACATACGGTTTTCCCATGGTCGTGGCCTTATTCCTTTTGGTACGGTTGGAAAAACGTCTTACCGAACTTACCGATGCAATCAATAAAATGTGCTATTGCGTGGAAAGGATGGAGGTCACGAAAAAATGAAATTAAAAACGGTATATGGGCCACCGCCGGAGGATGAGGAACGGATTGAGTCTTTTACGCTGGAGCAGGATAACGAGATCCAGGAGCATGCTGTTGACGGAAATACCCCGGTTGCTTCCCGGAAGAAGAAATGGCAGAAGGAGGAAGGTCAATGAACTGGGATGCCTGGCTGGCAACAATTGATGCGGTGCTGGAAGTGCTGCCGGAAGATATGGACAAGGAGCACCCGGAACGGCTGAAAGCGGCGCGTAGTATTATTCAGCTGATTATTTCGCTGCGAAAATGAAAGATGTTTTTAGAAGATAGCGTGCTGGGTGGCACGCTATCCTGCATTATATAGAGAAAAAGTATTTTATACTTTTTAGGTAAAACAAAGTTCATTTTTTTACCCTCCTGCCAATTTTGTCAGTTTCTGAATGGATGCAGGACAACCAATCACAATAAGAATATCGTTGGTTGTTATTGTTTCTTTTATCAGCTGGATGGTTGTTGTTTCTTTAAAAACATGAATGAAAGCTTCCAGGTAAGTTAGGTTGTACGTTCCCATGGAAAAAGTGAGGTGTCGGCGACGCTGGTAACAATATCCTGTAATTTTATTATAAATTAAACGGCTGCTCGGCAGGTTTTACCTGTGAATCCTGTGACGGTGCTTGATTTGGTTCGGCTTTATACCAGGCGGCATACATTGTCGGCAGTACGAGCAGTGTCAGCACGGTGGCGCCAAACAGTCCCGCGGCAATGGCAACGGCCATTGGTCCCCAAAAAACACTGGAAACAAGGGGAATCATGCCGAGAATCGCGGCCGCTGCGGTTAGAAGAATGGGACGGAACCGGGCGACGGTAGCATTGATAATGGCATCCCACAGGGGTTCTCCAGCCTGGAGCTGCTGTTCAATCTGGTCAATGAGAATAACGGAATTTCTCATTATAATGCCTGCCAGTGCCAACAGACCTAATTGCACGACAAAACCCATGGGGCGTCCGGTCAGCAATAATCCTAAGCTGACGCCGATAATGCCGAGTGGTGCTGTTAAGAGAGTCAGAACCATTTTAGGGATGCTTTGCAGCTGGAACATAAGCAGAGTCGTGATGATGAGTACCATAACCGGTACGGGCTGCAGCAGCCAGCGGGTAGCTTTGGTACTCAATTCCAAAGGACCGCCGATATCGATGCTGTACCCTGGCGGCAGGGAGGCGCGTAGTTCTTTTAGATTATCGTAAACAGCCTGGGTTGCATCATTTCCCATTACTCCTTCAATCGTATTGGCTTGGACGGTAATCGTAGGTTTCAGGTCACGGCGCCAGATAAGGCCCTCTTCCGCATCGTAGCTGATTTTGGCAATTTGATCGAGGGGAACATACTTGCCGTTGCCAATATGGATATTTAGGTCTTTAAGACGGGAAAGGTCATTACGGTTTTGTCCATCAACGCGAAAATCAATGTTTACGGTTTTATCTTTTTCCCGAAATTCCGTGACCGCAGTGCCTGATAGCAGGGCTTGGAGACTGGAAGCCAGTGTTTGACTATTCAGTCCTAACATTCGGGCTTTGTCTTGATCAATAGCCAAATGCATGACTTTGCTTTTTTCATTCCAATCAAGAAATGTGTCTGTGAGATTGGGATTGGCGGTCATGCTGTCCCGCACTTGTCCGGCGATTTCACGGACTTTGTCATGATTCGGGCCGCTGACTCTGAGCATGACCGGATAAGGATCAGAAGGGCCAAGTTTTATGAGATTGATGTTGCCGCGTACATTGGTAAATTCAGTGGCAAACAGTTCGTGAGCCTTCTTCGATAGTTCGGTACGGGCGTTTGAATCTTTCGCTATAATGACGAATTGAGCGAAATTGGTATTGGGAAGCTTGGGATCAGCGGTTAAAACGAATCGTGGCGCTCCTTCTCCTACGTAGTAGGTATAGCTGGCGATATTATTATCTTGCGTAAAATGCTGGGCAAAGCGTTCGGCTTCCTGCTCTGTTGCCTGCAGGGAAGCTCCTTCCGGCAGCTGTATTTCCACAATTAATTCCGGCCGGGTTGAGGCTGGGAAAAATTCTTGCTTTACCAGTCCTAACAGGAAGATAGAGCCGACAAAACAAAGGACAGTGGCTGCCAGCACTTTTTTACGGTGCGTTAAACAACCTACTAATATTTTTTTAAATAATCGATAAAATTTGGTGTCGTAAATATCATAATCCTGTGTGTTGCTGGCGGGAGAAACTTTTAGCAGGTTATAACCAAACAGGGGTGTGACCATGCCGGCAGCTGCCCAGGATATCAAGAGAGCGATGGTGACTACGGAAAAAATGCTGCCAACAAATTCAGAAGCACTTCCTTTAGAGAACCCTACCGGAATAAATCCGGCGCAGGTTATCAAAGCTCCCGTCAAGCGGGGGGAGGCTGTGGACGTATAGGCAAAACAGGCGGCATCAAACCGGCTCCAGCCTTGCTTCAGTTTTACAACCATCATTTCGATGACGATGATGGCATCATCAACCAGCAGACCTAAGGCAATGATCAGCGCTCCTAACGAAATTTTATGCAAATCGATTCCCAGCGTTTTCATAGCGATAAATACACCGGCAATGACCAGGGGAATACAAAATGTTACAATCATGCCGGACCGCAGACCCAAGCTGAGAAAACTGACGATTAATACGATAATGACGGCTTCGGCCAACGATTCTACAAATTCGTCAATGGATGATTTTACAATTTTCGGTTGATTGGACACGGTATTCAATTCCAAACCGGCTGGTAAATCTTTTTTGATTTGGGACAGAATTTTATCCAGGTTTTCACCCAGAGTAAGAATATTGCCGCCCTTTTCCATCGAAAGGGCCAGGCCGACGGCTGGCTGGCCATTGTAATACATTTTAGGGTCCGGCGGATCAATATAACTGCGTTCAATTTTGGCGATATCTCCGAGTCGAAAGGTATTTCCGCCGGCACGGATCGGAAGATTCTTCAGATCGTTCAGATTTTCGAACATGCCAGTGATGCGCAGATAGACATTATCCGAAGAAGTTTCCAGCATGCCAGACGGTGCCATGGCATTTTGTGCCTGCACGGCATTGGTAATATCCGCTGGAGTCATCCCGAGCTGCGCCAGCTTAACCGTTTCCATTTCAATATAAATTTTTTCCGTTTGCACACCGACAAGTTC
The DNA here is from genome assembly GCF_018835585.1 of Pelorhabdus rhamnosifermentans. NCBI lineage: Bacteria > Bacillati > Bacillota > Negativicutes > Selenomonadales > Sporomusaceae > Pelorhabdus > Pelorhabdus rhamnosifermentans. The sequence continues at coordinate 8,663 of NZ_JAHGVE010000045.1, read as the reverse complement.
CACTTTTTTTACATTGGGGACACCCAGCAGGGTTCGGCGGATAGTTTCCGCTCTTTCCCGTAATTCTTCATAAGTATATCCGTCACCGGTCAGGGCATAAATAGAACCGTATACATCATCAAACCGGTCGTTAAAATAAGGACCGTCAACGCCCTGTGGCAGAGTGGCTTTGATATCATTAACCATATTGCGCACTTCCAGCCAGGTGGGTCGGATTTGACTTTCGGTGACGGCATCATCTTTTAAAACAACGTAGATAATGGACTGCCCTGGCCGGGAATAGCTTTTGAGGTAATCCAGTCCAGGAGTATCCTGCAGTTTTTTTTCAACTTTATCGGTAACCTGTTCTTCGATCTGACGGGCGGTAGCGCCCGACCAGTTTACGGTAACCACCATTTGTCGAATAGTAAAGTCGGGATCTTCCATCCGTCCCAGGTTTTGATAGGAAAAAATTCCGCCAAGGAAAATGACAAAAATGAAATAGTATACCAATTGTTTATGATTGAGGGCCCATGCGGTTAAATTGAAGGATTTCATTGGTTATCACCGTCCGCTATCCGCACGGTTTGGCCTTCGTGCAGCTTATGGACGCCGGCTGTTACGATAGTGTCGCCCGGATTTAGCCCGGAGAGGACCTGAACCTCAGCATTACCGAAGCTGCCAATTTGAACCGCGCGTAAATGGATACTATTGTCCGTTACAATCCATACGTTAGGAGTATCATTTGTTTGATAGATAGCCGACAGAGGGATAAGGGCGCCCTCCGCTTTTTGACCGTTGGCGCTAACGACGCTAACGGCGGCCGTCATGCCAAGATTAATTTCCGGCGGTGGGTTAAGCAAGCTGATGCGCACTTTATAGGTGCGGGTTGTCGGGTCGGCCATGGGTGCAATTTCCCGAACACTGCCCTCTGTTTTTATATTGGGGAGAGCCCAGAAGGATACGGTAAGCTGTGTTGCCTTACGTAATTCTTCAATGCGGTTTTCCGGTACACTGATCTCAATTTCTCTCTCTCCGTCCTGAACAATGGTCAGTACCGTCTGACCGGCGCTGACCACCTGACCGGCTTCGGCGCTGATACTGGAAATAACGCCGGATTTATCGGCATAGAGCAGACTGTAATCTAATTGGTTAGAACCTTGCGCATATTGGGCCGATGCCTGACGAACGCCTGCCTGGGCCACTTCATAGGCATTTTCGTATTGGTCCAGCTGGGCGTGGCTGATGGCATTTTGCGCATATAGCTGCTGGTAGCGGTGTAAGTTGCTTTCCGCCAGTCTCAGCTGCGACTCGGCGGAATAAACCTGAGCCGAAGTACTGTTAACGGTCTGCTGCAGATCCCGTGGGTCAATCTGCATGAGAACATCGCCGGTGCTCACCGTGCTGCCAAGTTGTACATTGCGTCTTATAATTTTACCGGTGACCTGAAAAGCCAGCTGGCTTTCATAGCGGCCGCGCACTTCCCCGGAGTAGGTATAGCCCTGCATGGTATTGGCAGCACCAATCATAGCAGTGCGTACCAGAGAGATATCCTGAGTTACAGTGTGGGATTGGTTGTGTCCTTTCCAGATGACAATACCGCCAACACAGAGAAAAACGGCTGCTGCAGCTAACGCGTAATACAATTTTTTCCTGGGTACTTTAGAAAACCAAAGAAACGGTTGCATATTTTCACTCCTTAACATATTTTGCGGGGATGAGTTGGATAATAGGTTTTTCATAAGAGCAGATATGCACCCATCCTCCCGCGCAGATAAGCTCAATTTTTCCTAGTTTTCGTCCTTCCCACGTCCATTCCTGAACAATTTCACAGACGATTTGGTGGATTTCTTTTGGTGATAAGGAAGGATCAGCTCGAATCGGGATGCCTTTAATGGTTAGTTCTTGTAAATTTTTGCACACTGTACTACTCCTTTCCCATTCATAAATGAGTACGTATTTCCAAATGCCACAATAAAATTTGACCGGTTCAAATAAAAGATATAAAAAATATCCAGAGAATGATCGCTGGTATATGAGGTCTGTAGAAGATTTACCCCATTCATTGGCAAATGCAAGATGGTATCTGGGATAATCTTTTATTCTTCATGGAAGTATGGCTACGCTCAATGAGAAAGGTAGGATCGGTTGGTTTTGTGTCATGTGGTGAAAATAAAATTATTTTTTGACCCGTTCAATTAATGTTTAAAAAAAACCATCCAACAAATTCTGTTGGAATTAGTTTGTTAATTTTTTTATTCAAGTGATAAATGCAAAGTATTTTCCGGCAAGGCCAATATTTTTTCGATGATAGACTCAGCTATATTTAAATGGCAGGCCATGAGTTCATTCGATGTTTTCTCGCATAATGCGTCCGTGATGCATTCCAGAGTCGACAGGATAAAATTCATGGCAATAGCGGGATTAGCAACGTGGAAACAGTCTTTCTGAATTCCATCCTCAATTACTTTTAGGAGCCATGGTTTAAGTAAGAGAGTACCTTGGTGGAACATTTTGTTTTTGATATGTATATTCTTTTCATCATATAAAATCTCCAAGAGCAAACCGTCTTTATATTGTGCCGTATGAAAAATGGCGGTTACCAGTAACTCGATTTTGCGTGGCGGAATAAGATCGTCGGAATAGACCATTTGTTTAATATCATCTAACAGGAAAGAGATTTGACGGTCAATCACTGCTTCCAGTATTTCGTCTTTGGATTTAAAATAATAATAGATCATTCCTTTGGCGACGCTCATTTTGCTGGTAATATCCTGTATGGTTGTTTTACGGTAGCCATTTGCCGAAAATAGAGGCTCGGCAGTATCTAAAATTTCATCGACTCGAATTTGGGGGTCTTGGGGAGTACGCGCCATATGCTTCACCTCAATAAATATTTGAACAGGTCAAATTATAAAGCTGCTGGTGATTTTTGTCAAGGATTAATTCCCCTTTTTTGTTTCATAACGCAATGGATTAGCAGAGTATCTTCACGCCACAAAGTTCGCAGGCCCGCTCCGCATCCCTACGGGCGGCGCTGCAGCCGTTGGCGCGTCTTCCGCCTGCCGTCCTCGGGCTGCTCCGCTCAGTGCCGGTACAACGGATACCACGCTATAGCTGGCGCTTAGAGTCGTATCCTGCCGGGCGGCTATTGTCAGCTTGGCAGGGGAGCAGGCCAGGGAGCTCCTTTCTCTCGCACCCAGACCTGCCGGGGGAACGGGGAACGTTGGCTGGCCCCGCACGCTGCGCGGGGCTTCGGCAGGACACTCTGGCAGATCCGGCCGGAAAATCATCGACCGACTCAACCAGACGTCTTGCCGACCGCCGGGAACGAACAACAAAGAACGAAAGCAACCGCTCCGCCAGGCCACCTGCCGCCACTCGCCTGAGTCAAACGCTATATACCGTTCCATCCCTGCCGTGGCTGCGCCCGTCCCGCCCCGTGGACACCAAAAGCATGTGTCCACTCTCCGTCCTCCCTTTCCCCCGAACCCCCTATCCCTCCTAACTGGCTTTGCCGGAAAGCTGTGGGCCGCGATTCAATTCGGGGGCAAGTGAGGACTTCGGGCATCCTTACGGGAAGGACTACCCCCCAAGCCCCCCGCTAAGGTGCGGCCGAATTATTTTGGGGGTACGCAGCCACGGCAGGGCCTCCACTCAGTTTGGTGGCAATCAGACGGCGGCAGCAGCAGACGACCTGGCTTCGCTTCGATGAACCCTTCCCTTTCTCCCCTCCCGGTGAACAAACGGGAGGGGAAGTCTCCGTTCACTGCCTACAGCCCACTAAAACGGCTTACCATGAGCAGCCACCAAGACCGTGTGGCCGCACATCGTAAGCCTGCTTTGTTTGTAATAGTTTGCCTGGCAGAGCGCGCACCGGTCACAGCGGCCAACCCCATGCCGCCGCGTCCCGTGCAACGAGCCTGTCGGCAGCAAGGAAACCGCGAACTGCGCGGTGATACAGCAAATTCTACAATTATGTATAAGTTAAATGGCAGGAATTGCTTTTCATACATAGAAAAATTAATACATGATGTCTAATGGAGCATTTTTTGATTAGATTAGTGTGCGTAAAGTCTATTTGTAAATCTAAGGAGTTTGATAAAATGACTCAATCTTCTGAACTTACCGGGGGAGCGGGCTTTAGCTTTGAAGCTACCGTTGCTGCTTTTTACATGGTGGCTTTGCTTGGAGAAGATACTGCACCGGCATTAAATAATCGAATTGTTAGTCGGGTCGCCCTCCAGCAGACAGCTTTTGGTGAGCCACTAGATGACATAATCGTTGACGCATACTCAAATAGTGGGGAATTAGGGCGATTGAGTCTGCAGGTGAAACGTAGTCTTACCATCAGTAATGCCACTTCAAATGCTGACTTTAGAGAAATTGTAAAAAATTCCTGGGCAACACTACTAAAAGAAGAATTCCGTGAGAATGTCGACCGCTATGGAGCAGCAGTGGGAACTATTTCGGAAGCTTCTTGGCGGGACTTATATAACGTTTGTGAGTTTGCACGGGCCAGTTTAACTTATCAAACTTTCTTCCAAAGATTTAACGAGGATGGGAATGCTGGCGCAAATCATTTGCGTATCGTAGAGGCCGAACACTTATGATACAACCACTAGTAGGAGTACCCCTGTTGTTGTGCCAGGTTTATCTGGTGTAAAACAGATAGCAACAGGTTACAATCACACGGTTTTTCTTTTAGATGATGGTACTGTGAAAGCATGTGGATATAATGCTGATTGTGAACTGGGTGATGGTACAACGACTAGTAGGAGTACTCCTATTGTTGTTTCTGGTTTATCTGATGTAAAACAGATATCAGCAGGTAGTTTTCACACGATCTTTCTTAAGGATGACGGAACAGTGATTGGGTGTGGATGTAACAATTCTGTTCAACTAGGCAATGGCACAACCCAAACTAAGACTACTCCTGTTGCTGTTAGTATATCCGGTGTAAAACAGATAAGGGGTGGTAATGGGTACACTGTTTTCCTTATGGACGATGGTACAGTGAAAGTGTGTGGAGTTAACAATTCTGGTCAACTTGGTGATGGCACAACCACTGATAAGACTACTCCTGTTGTTGTGTCAGGTTTATCCAATGTTGTAGCTATCCCAGAGGTACTTATAGAGGATACTACTGCTGTTTCTTCTACGGTCTACTTAGTTCTTTCTTCCTCCGGTGCTGCCATGAAATATGGTACAAGTTGGGTTCTGGTAACGGCTGACTGGGCAAATTTGACGGAAGCTCAAAAGTTGGCATACTTCCAGTCAGACGGCATGACTTCGGTTCCTTCTGCGGAACAACTAAGTTCATTAGGTAAATTCCAAATCCTTCGTTATACATCTGATAGCACGGCTACTACGGCTACTACGGTTAATACGGTTAATCTTACACTGACTGCAGTACTTAACGATAAGCTTATTTTGGCTACAAGTGATGTCGATGTTAGCAACTTCAGCAAACTGACTCAAATTGACCCCGTATGCAATGTAGCTGGCAGTGGTGTGGTCAAGATCATTCTTTCTGTGGATAGCGGTACTACCTGGAAAGCCTGGAACGGCACTGCTTGGGGAGTTGTTCAAGCTACTGCAGCGGATGTTAAAGCCAGCGGCATGTTGCCGGCAACAGTGGCGGTTTTGACTAGCGATGAACTGGTGACTTTGCTTGGAACGTCCAAAAAAATACGGATAGGATATCTTCTGTCCATGAGTGCCTCTACTGATACTGCCAATGCTGATCGGCTTGATATTGTAGGAACGCAGGCGGGAGTATGGGAGCATGCTATTCATGGCCAGGATTTCACTTCAAGATTTGTTGATAATGATACTCTACAGGTTACCATTAAGCTTGATACTTCATCTTTCACCGATGAAAAAACGGATTTCAAGATTAATCATCCGGTGTAACAATGATCATGAAGCGATGCAAATATTAGGATGCCGTCGGCGGAATCTTTCTAAATGCAAAAAGCGAGGAAGGATAGAACCAATTAAAGATTTATACAAAGACCGATTGTTTTGGATCGGAGATACTTGAACGAATTAAGCAATTCAACTAGGGCGGTTTTTTTATGTGGCAAAACAAGGTGAGCTGTATGAAATGCAAAGACTACATATATCAATAGAACAAGCATCAATAACGAATTCCCCAGCCGGTTTATTCCGGTTAGGGGATTTTTTTATTTGCAGAGGAGTTATTTAATGATTATTACTTTCTTATAATTCATTTCTACTTACTGTATAATTCTTTTATCAGTTCGAATTTTTCTTTAATCACTTCATCAGGGCATTGCTGATATGACCATTCCAGAAAATCAAAAATATTATTTTTACGATAGCCGAATTCCAATGCCTGTGAAAAATAATTTGCTGCTCTTGAAAAATCTTTTAATCTATAACAACAATATCCGGCCTCGCAATAAAAAAGCTTTGGTAGCTTTGCTACCGAACTTGCTCTGTTTATATAGTACAAATACATATCCAATGCGTAGTGAAAAAAACCCTGTTTTAAAAGAATAGTGCCGATTTGGGCAGAGGTTTCTTCTGAAAAAAATCTTTTCGCCAATTGTAAAAATGTTTCCGTCTGTTTATGACTGTCATAATGGGTCATTTCCATGACTAAATCACAAAAAAACGGAAAATCATCGGCTGATAATTGAATATCCTTTTCTAATTGAAAAAAAGCAACAATCATTTTTCTAAATGAATGATGTAATTGAGGCCCTAATAAATCTACCCAATCTGGGCTTCCGCCAATAAGCAATGATACCACAGCCAACAATTCCATATCATAATCGCCATGTTTGCGGAAGGAATCAGCGAAAATCGGGAAAACTTCTTCAACTTTGTAATTAGTTAACAGCACCACTCCGTAAAATTTGATGATAATAATCAAGCACTTTTTTTACTTTTAATCGTGACAAATTCTCTACCAGGAATCTAATGTCACTTTCATCGTCAATATTATATAAAGTATTCAAAAAGAAAACGACATCCGCTGGATCTTGTTTTCTGATCAATGAAATAAGCCCGATAAACGCTAGTTGATTAGATTTCTCCTGTTGCAATGCTTTGGCATAATAATCAAGTGCTTGAGCTAATTGATTCTTCATTTCATAAATTTGGCCAATATTAAAATAAGCCTGCGGGCTTAAAGCATAAAAATCATTATTTCTATTAAAATCGTTATAACAAGCGTTAGTTTCAATCGCCTTCAGTAATGATGTTAATGATTTTTCGTAACGCCCAACACTTAGATAATAAAGACCCTGAAGCAGCCAGATCTCAGGATGATGCGGAAATTTTTCTAGTGCCTCGTCACAGATTGCAGTAACGGTTTTTTCACTATATGTTTTTAAATTGGTCATACTACTTATTAAAATCACATAGGGTTTATAAACCAGCGCATTGTTCATCCGATCCAAATGGTTGATTGCTTTTTGTGCAAAATCTATTGCTTTTTCATGTTCTCCATTTCGCCAATAACCATCACTTAGATAGTAATATGTAGATTCGCGAACAATGCCTTTCCTCAATTCTTCTTCCAATAAAACTGTATTACGTCGTATCTTTTCGATTACTATTTCTTTTGTATAACCTGTGTGATAGATAACAATTAATTGGTTATTAACATTTATCGTTTTGACAGGTTTTCCACGTTTATAGATACTTTCATGGACGCTCCCCTTGTAACGAATAACCTGGGAATTACGGAATATTCTCAAACTTGGATTAGAGCTTCTAAGCGAACCACCAACCCCTTCCAGATTGATCATCAGGCACCTTGCAGCTTCAATTCTCCGGTCACCATGAATTTTGTCAATAACCAGGCGAACATTTTTAATTTTGTCAGCTGCAATATACTCGTCGGCATCCAAAAAAATAATCCAATCTCCTTTAGCCTGGTCCAACGCATAATTTCGTGCCGCCGCAAAATCATTACACCATTGATAGTGAAAAACTTTGGCTCCTAATTGTTCGGCAATATTTACCGTATCATCTGTGGAACCAGTATCTACAACAATCATTTCATCAGCAATATCCCTTACACTTTGTAGGCAACGACTAATACACGTTGCTTCATTTTTGGTTATTACACATGCTGAAATTTTAGTCACAATATTCTCTCCTAATCATTTTTCCACTGATTTAATAATTTTAATCATTCTTATACTTATATCAAAACATTTATTTAGATTATATTAAAAAGATAGAAAGCTGCGATTTAAATGCAAAATGTGTCATGGAATGATGATAAAATGTTACGATGCGTTTAATTTATTGAAGAACGAAGCATAACAATGAGGCCCATTCTCCAGCAGGCGGATACTGGGGAATGGGCTTTTTTTATTTCTGGCAACATGGTGAGATAGTGAGATTTTAAGATCGTTTTCTGAAACTCTATTTTTATATATTTGTATATTTTTTTTACTAAGAGCGAGTTTATAAAATAGATATAGAAAACTCACTATCTCACCATTGGATGGGTGAATGCCGGCTGCTGGATTACGCGACGATAGTTAAAGCCTCGCTCGTTTGAGTGAGGCTCATTTCATTGAAGTGTGATGTCTGGGGAGGGCGGTTTGTTAATTTTATCTATGTCAATAACTTTTGAAAATGTCACCTAAAAAGGGTTCTAATTATCGGATGAAAATGTCACTTTAGAATTTAAGCAT
>NZ_JAHGVE010000044.1 GCF_018835585.1 Pelorhabdus rhamnosifermentans | reverse complement strand
TGTTCCCCACGTCCTAGCCTATCAATATCCATAACAAGTACGCCATCAAACATGCCATTGTCAACTTGGATTAATAGTTGTTGCATCTTTTTCCGCTTGGCTATGCTCTCACCAGAACCAATTTCTTCATATAATTTATAAGTCCAGTTCCGAGATTCAGCAATAGCTACCAAAGTATCACGGTGTTTGGGGAGAACAGCCCTTTATTTTGATTTATCAAGTTTAATTTGTTCTTCACCCCATTTATATAGTTCATTCAAAGAAGGAAGTAACGATTTACCTCTTTGTGTCAAAAAATATTCAACTTTAGGAGGAATTGTTTCATATTGAGTTCTAACAATAAGCTTATGTTCTTCTAATTCTTTTAAAGATTTTGTAAGCATCATATTAGTAATACCGTTGACGCTACGTTTTAATTCATTATATCTAGTAGTTTCATTTTCAGATAAGCGCCACATAATAGGCAATTTCCATTTTTGACCTACAACATTAAGTGCATATATAATAGGACAATTTGAATCATATATATTATCACTAGGTAATTCTGCTGTATAACCTATATTTTTATTCATACTCACAGCTCCTTTAAATATAACCGAATATTTCAACAGCATACTTTATATACTAACACAGAAAAAACTGCATACTTGTTTATTCATACCTTTATGCTATATTAATTATAACAGAAGCATTTTGAAATAGGGAGATGGTAATATGAATTTTTTACAGCTAGTAAAAGAAAGATATGCAGTTAGAAAATTTAGCGACAAAAAAGTAGAAAAAGAAAAATTAGATTTGATTTTAGAAGCTGGTAGAGTTGCTCCAACGGCTGATAATTATCAGCCACAACGAATACTCGTTATTGATAATGAAGATAGCCTGACTAAATTAAAATCATGCACACCTTATCATTTTAATGCACCTCTAGTATTGCTGGTGTGCTATGATTCCACAGTTAGCTGGAAAAGGCCTTATGATAAAGTAGACATGGGAGTTGTTGATGCTAGCATTGTCACAACTCATATGATGCTTCAAGTTACGGACTTAGGATTAGGTAGCACTTGGGTAGGACATTTTAATGCTGATATTATCAAAAAAAACTTGGAATTACCAGAATATCTTGTTCCAGTAGCACTTCTTCCAATAGGTTATCCAAGAAGTGATTCAGCTCCACATCAATTACATGGCAAGCGTTATGATATTAATAATACAGTTTTCTTTAACTCTTTTGAAGGTATAACTCAGGGCAAAAATGATGAAGGACAACACGACCTACTTGCAAATTGTTCCGACAAATAAGGAATCATCAACTATTCTCTCACAATACGTGGGGACAGGGATGTTGTTTCTTCTTGTTTCAGAACAAGAGAGATGATGGAAGGTTTGAAACAAGGTGCCTGTCCCTTTGTTTCCCATTTGACTTTTGCCTTGGAGCCCAAATTGGTATTTCATGGGGGCGCGATTGGGACTGAAAATAGCTTTGTGATGACGGAGGACGGACCGCAGTATTTAAGCATTACTCCTGATGTCATTACTTACGTAACAAAGTAATAGAAAAAGCACCTAAATAAGTCAATGCATAACTCAAACCTGACCCTGCGGTCTTTATATGAGATTGAAGTAGAGAATAAAAAATAAAATAACTTGATGAAAAAGGTTCTAGTGAAAGCTTATCAATTTACTTTTTAAAAATCCTCTTATAAGGCTTGTTGTAAGTTATTTTTACGTTTTTCATCATATGCTTTTTTTAATTGCTCATTTACAATTTTCACTGCATCAGGAGATTTATAGATTTCAATTTTTGCATCAATTAAGCTAAGGTTTTCCTTGAGCCCATCCATTTGTTTTATAATCTCGCTGCGATGTTCTGTAAGTAATTTCTGTCGGATATCTATTGTATCAGTACCTTCCATACATAAATCTATATATTTCTTAATATCTTTAATTTGCATTCCTGTATTCTTCAGACAATAAATGATCTTAAACAAATTTAAGTCTGATTCAGTGAATTCTCTGTTTCCGGATTTATTCCGTGAGACAAATGGTAAAAGGCCCTCTTTATCATAAAAGCGAATGGTATACGCTGAAATATCGAACATAGTTGCTACTTGATTAATGGTATAACTCAAATTTGAACTCTCCTTTACATGTTAGGTTAAAAATCAGCTTGACTTAGAGATAACTCGAAGTGTTATCATCAGTATAAATCACAATATAGTTATATTCAAGTGATTAATAAATGCTTAAAGGAGAGTTATTATGACAAATAAAGTATTAATTTCCGGTGCGAATAAAGGGATTGGTTTTGAAACTGCCCGCCAATTAGGTCAACAAGGTTGGTCAATCTTATTGGGAGCACGTAGTGAAGAACGTGGCTTAGCAGCCGTGGAGGAGCTCAAAGCAGGTGGTGTCAATGCGGAATGGATCAAAGTAGATTTGAATGAATTGTCAACTATTCATGCTGCTGCGAAATATATTAAAGCCAATCATGCTGACTTGAATGTTTTGATTAACAATGCCGGTATCCCCGGTGACATGCATAAGGGCGCTTTAGATTTCACTTCCGTTGAATTACGGGAAGTTTTTGATGTGAATTTCTTTGGAAACTTTCAAATGATTAAAGCCTTTACACCCATATTAGCGGTTAATAATGGGCGTATCTTGAATTTGAGCATCCCAACAGTTGCCAATGATTTCTTTGCACCTTTCGCTTATATGACTAGTAAAGCGTCATTAAACTCAATGATTGCGGCTTTTGGCGCGTACTATACAAAAAATAATATCTCAGTTGAAATATTTGGTGTGATGCCGGGCGGGATTACTACTGACTTGAACGGAAATACGACAGGACCATTCATGAAGACTCTTCCGCAAGGTGGCAAGATCATTGTTGACCTTTTAACTAATGGAAAGCATCACCAAGGCAAGGTATTGAACGAATATGGCGTGGCTATGGATTATGAAGCTAATTATTTACTAAAAGCATAAGAACCATATAACTACCGCGTTAATAGGTTTATTTCAAAAAGTCATTGAAGCTATTCAAAAACATATATTGAAGTAAGGACCACAACTAATAGATACGACAAACTCCTACAAAGCAGCCTTGCCTTGCAGGAGTTTTGTATTTTTTAATAAGAAATTCTGGTTATTCCTAACTGTTCATTAATATGTCAACACCTCATAACCCATTTCGGTTACGAACACTGTTTTTTTCCAATTTTGACCATCCGTATAACATTTATTTGATGAACAATGTGCACATTTCATAATTCAATTCTCCTTTAGAACTTCAAATAGCCTATTCAACATCAGCGGTTAAGTTCAAAAAATTTTAGAGAAACTTCTGGAAATAAGGCATAAGACAAAACATCTTCCACAGAAGCATTCGGATAGCCTTTTTCTGCAAGTTCCTGCCTAGTAGTATTCATTTGCGGCTCAATATCATCCGCCGGACGATGCGTAATTATTTCCTCGTCGCCAATAATCATCTTGCGAAATCCGGGATCAATCGGCGCAGGTGTGCGACCATACTTTCCACGTATCAAATCTTTAATTTCTTTTGGCACAATCTTGTAGCGACCAAGCATGACATTAAATGCTGCCATCGAACCGGTAATTTGACTTGTCGGAGTCACCAGCGGTGGATAGCCAAGTTCGGCTCTTATACGAGGCATTTCTGCCAATAACTCAGGAAATTTATCTGCCATGCCTTGCTCCTTCATCTGATTGAGCAAATTGGAGAGCATACCACCCGGAATCTGATACGTCAGTACCTTCGTATCAATATCCATGGCAGTATTAAGCTTAAACATGTCGGCAAGCTTTTTTTTCACGTTCCGGAAGTGATCGGCAATAGGATATAATTGCTCTTTTTTGATACCTGTATCCCGCTCTGTTCCTTCTAATGCAGCAATAATCGCTTCTGTAGCAGGCTGAGAAGTTCCCATCGCAAACGGTGACAGCGCACAATCCACAACATCAACGCCCGCCTCTATTGCCTTCAAATAAGTCATCGATGCCATACCGCTTGTATAATGTGTATGCAGTTGAATAGGAATATTAACCTCAGCCTTAAGGGATTTAATTAACTCATAAGCTGTATAAGGGGCCAATAAGCCTGACATGTCTTTAATGCAGATTGAGTCAGCCCCCAGCGCTATGAGATCGCGAGCTACTTTTAAATAACTATTCGTATCATGATAGGGACTAATGGTGTAAACAACCGCTCCTTGTGCATGGATACCAGCAGCTTTCGCAGCTCTCATGGCTACTTCTAAATTCCGTGTATCATTGAGAGCATCAAAAATTCTGATGACGCCAACACCATTATCGGCAGCACGTTTAATAAATTCCGTTACGACATCATCGGCATAGTGATTATATCCCAATATATTTTGCCCTCTCAGCAACATCTGAATAGGCGTTTTCTTCAAATATTTTTTTAGTGTCCGTAAACGTTCCCAAGGATCTTCATTTAAAAATCGGAGACAGCTATCAAAGGTGGCTCCTCCCCATGCTTCAATTGAAAAATAACCGACATCATCCAACTGTTCTAACACTGGAATCATATCTTCTATTCTCATGCGAGTTGCAGCAAGGGACTGATGACCATCACGCAACACCGTTTCAGTAATTTTTATAGGTTTAATCTTAATCTCTCCCTTTATTGTTATTTTTTTAACTTTATCTGATAACGCTAAATAGTACAAAAGCAACGATCGGATTCGGCTCCCTATTGTCTCACTCGGAAAGTTAATGTCGATACGGCGCACATTCACTTTATGGTTACACCCCACCAAATTGTCATTTTTGTTGCCAAACCATACAATGCCTCAGACACAGAATACTCCATACCGTTGCCCTACCTTTATCCTCGCCCCTATACTTTATACTAAACAGAATATAAGCTGAAATTTTTTACCTTCAGCCACCGAAATGGCTAAACGGTTTATATACGCCGATCAGCGAAGCGATAATAGCCAATCCCAAAAGTATAAATGACACAATAAACAATTGTCCGAACAAACGATTCTGTTCATGTTCATCAACCTGTTTTCCCTGCGTGTACGAAGCCATGATCAACGCCCCTGCCGTTGATAAGGGACTCATCGTAAGAACGGAACAAACAACAATGGCAAATACTATTTCATGGATATTGGCGTTGCCACCAATTTGGGCCACAATATCGGCAACGGTCGGCACCAGCGTAGGTATGACCACCCCGTTGGCCGAACTGAATTGAGCCATTATTCCGGATGTAAAGCCCATGATAGGTGCAACCGTAATCTCGTTCATAAATGACGCCAGAATATTAGCCAATAGTTTAATTCCGCCTAGCTTTTGCGTAACATTCATCAGGACATTAACTCCACACACCATGATCAACACGCTCCAAGGAACCAACTTGATGGCTGCTTGTTCATCAGCAGCTTTTAAAGCAATCAGTACGAGCGCAATGGTAAACGAAACAAGACCCACATCCATTTTAAAACCAATAACGGAAACCACCAGGACCAATAAAGCGACAAGACTTAACTTTTGCTGAATATTAAAATCTGGATTTTCACCAACAGAAACATGAATATTAGGTTTTAGTTTATAACCTTTAAAATAGAAATAAACCAGCACTGCACAGCTAAAGTTGATTAAACCACCGCAAAAAAAGAGTTGCGTCTGCATCCCTGGAATGTTTTGAGCCGATAACAATCCCTGCACAATAATGCCTGTCATAGCAATAGGTGATAACGTTCCGCCTACAGCTCCTAATGCTCCCAGTGTCCCCATCATAATCGGAGATATCTCCATCTGTATTGCCAGACTGACTGCCAATATGACGGCTATCGGCAACACAGAAAGGGCTCCAGGACCTGCGGCGCTTAATACATAAGAAAACAAATAAACGACTATCGGAATAAGAAAAATGCGATCTCCCACTAGACTAACAATTTTGTTGGAAAATACTTTCAAGGTTTGATTATTCTGCAGCTGGCTAAATAAAAACATTGTACCCAGCAAGGTAACAAACAATTGCGTTGGGAACCCGGCAAAGACAGTTTTAACATCAATATGCCCAATCATGGCCAGTACTATTGAAAGCCCTATGGATACCAGTCCAACATTAATATTCCGGACAATTCCGAATGCAATGGCACCAATTAAAAAAAGCAACGCTATCAATTCCATTTAACGTCTCCCTCTCAATGTAAAATTTTCATCTATCGCATCTGAATTCACTACATACCATTGATTCCTTAAACCTTGAACTTAGACACTGCCGCATGCAAATCTCCCGCTAAATTAGCCAAACTTTGACTTGCAGAAGCGATTTCCTCCAGCGCTGCCGACTGTTCTTGAGTTGCGCTGGAAATAGTCTCTGCTTCCGTCGCATTTTCTTGGCTTAACATCTTAAGTTCGTGGCTCGCGTCCACCAAGATACGGTTGCCGGCGGCTATGCCGTTAACAGCATTGGAACTTCCCTCTATCTGCTCAGAAAGTTTGGTAATAATGCTTACGATATTGTCGAAAGTCTCTCCTGTAGCGCTCGCAATACGTATACCTGTCTTAACACCAACCGAATCTGCCTCCGTCGCTTTAACCGCTTGCTGCATATTGGCCTGATTGTTCTTAATCAATGCTTCAATCTGGCCAGCTGCCCGGTTGGACTCTTCCGAAAGTTTCCTAACTTCTTCGGCTACCACCGCAAAGCCCCTGCCATGCTCGCCAGCTCTCGCCGCTTCAATCGCAGCATTTAAAGCTAAGAGATTTGTTTGCCCAGCAATGGTAGAAATAAGGCTAACAATTTTGCCAATTTCGTGCGAACCTCTGTTTAATTCCTCCATTGCCTTTTGTACTGCTTCAGAACCTTGATTAATCTGCCCCATTTGCCCAATAACCTGCTCTAAATCTTGCTTACCTTGCTTAGCTTCATAGGCCGCTGACCTGGCTATTTCCGATGTTTCGGTCATCATTACGGCAATTTCCTGTGTACTGCCGGCGATTCGCTCCACCACATCGGTAATCCTCACAACCGCTGACGCCTGTTTTTCCGTGCCGAACATCATTTCAGCAATTGAAGACGCCACCTGGCTAGACGCTTGTGCCGACTGCCCGGCACTGGCCGTCAGCTCTTCACTAGAGGCAGCTACCTGCTCCGCCTGTGATTGCACTTTTTTTACCAATTGACGGATGTTTTGCCGCATTGCCCTAAAACCTTGGTCCAACTGCCCAATCTCATCATCATTCGTCACTTTTGCCGACCGATCCCGAAAATCTCCTTGCGCTAGCTGCAGGCATTCGTCCCGTATAAAGCGGATAGGTTTGGTAAAAAATCTACTGATAACAAGAATAGCAATGATGGCAATAATAATAAACATCAGCGATACAGCCAGCATTGTCCTGGTCAAGGCGGTAATTTCCCGCTCCGCTTCGCTCATAGGAACAGTAATCATCATCACCCAGTGCATGCTGAGCAGTTCGACCGGGGTAGCCACTGCTATATGGCTGCTGCCATCCAGATATGTGTATTCCCCCCTGGCTTGCTTCCCCATTTGCGCTGTCTTAAATAAATTGATCAACCGCCTGTCCATTTCTTTTTGAGATAATTTTAATTCACCCGCTATTTTGCTTTCGCTCAAATTAAGCTTACCTGCCAATTCCGTCTGCGGGTGGGCGATGACAACCCCTGCACTGTCCACTAAATAGCCAAAACCATTTTCCATGAACTTTAAGCTTCCCGCTATCTCCGATAATTTTTCCAAGGAACAGGACCCGCCTAAAACACCTACCAATTGACCATTATAGATAACAGGCACAGAAACATTAATAGCTAATTTCCCGGTAGTACTTGAAATTAAAGGATTAGAAACATAGGGTTGCTTCGTTTCCAGCACCATTTTAAAATAATCACGATCATTATGCCGCCCAGTAGTGCCATCAAAGCGAATTCCTGAGCCGTCGAGAGAAATAAAGAAAATAACGTCAAACATCGTTCCTAGCCGTTGTTTTGTTTGCGCCATTAACCTCACCGTTTCCGCATTGCCATCGGTATTTTGTAAAGCGATAACACTGGCCAGATCCTCGAGGCGAGCCACCCGATCCTGTACCATGTCCTGAATGCGGTTGGCATAATCAGCACCGATAGCTCTAGCAGTATCGTCCATGCTCTTTTCCAGTGATCGGCTGGCCAAATAATAGCAGCTGTAGGATAGTAGCCCCATAGCCAATATGAAGGCTGGCAACAACAGAATGAGTAATTTAGTCTGAATACTTGTTACTTTCATTTATCTCTCCTACTTTCTAATCTAAATAGGAATCTAAATTTTCCATTTTAATGGATACAAAATTTATTTATCTACCAGAAAATCAATAATTAATTTATTAAACTTTTCTGGCTGAGTATAAAAAGCTGTATGCCCGTCATCCAAATAATCTATATAACCTTTAGACAGCTTACTTACATAGTATTCACATGCCTTTATCTTCTTTTTTGAATCCCCGGGAGCCAGTACGAGCGTAGGAATTGTTACAGAAGGGAGAATTTGAGACGAGTCTCGATTTAAAAAATCGGAAAAAATCGCAGCCGCAATCCCTGGCGGAATTTTCAGTGATTCTTTAGACATCCATTCTAAATCCGCATCCGAAGCAACACCATTTTTAAACCAACTGCGGGAAGAATTTCTCGCATGAGCAAATGGATTGTTATAAAGTTCGATGATCTCGGCATTAGCTGCAGCATAGTTATAATTTTTATACCGATGTGCGTTCCAGTCTTCTGGAGAAAACGGAAACAGTGAATTATCATTCAAAATTAATTTGCTCAGACGACTGTTATCTAAAAACTGTCTCCAATAATCGAGAACCACAGATCCCCCCATAGACCATCCTAATAGAGTTACATCGTACAGCTCCAAATGCTCAAGTAACGCGCGCACATCCCGGGCATATTGGGGAATAGAATGTCCGCATAGAACTTTTGACGAATTTCCATGTCCTCGCAAATCCATTGTTATAACACGAAAATCCTTAGAAAGTTCAGACACATTATTTCGAAAAAATTTTGAAGAGCAAGTAAATCCATGAATCAAAACAATGGGCTTACCAGTTCCATGGTCTTCGTAATAAATGAAAGCGCCATCCTGCGTTTCTAGCATTTAAAGTAGCCCTCCCTATTTTTATCAGCAAAATCACTTTTACATCTCTTAATTTTGCAGGTACACCGCTGTGCGTTACAACAATATTGCAACTAATTGATAGACAAAAATTCAATACATACCGGGCTGCCTGTTTGGATAATTTGTCCCGTCGCCGTTAATTTACCATTCTCAGCATCCACCTGAAAAGTAACAATCCTATCACTATTTTCGTTGGCGACATATAAAAACTTTCCAGTCGGATCAAAGTTGAAAAACCGCGGTCCCTTGCCTTGCGAAGACTCCCAATCAATTGGCGACAGTGTCCCTGTAGTCTGATTAACTGCAAAAATACCAATACTATCATGACCACGGTTCGATACATACACAAAGTTTCCTGATGGCGCAATCATGATTTCAGCGGCCGTATTGTTACCCGTAAAAAACTGGGGAATGCAGGGTATAATTTGAAGCGGTTTCAATTCAGCATTTTTTTTATTATAACTATAGGTTGTAACAGTGGAGTCCAATTCGTTGGCAACATATGCAAAAGGTTTAGCGGGGTGAAAAATTATATGTCTGGGAGCCGCTCCTTCCCGGGCAATAGTTTCTGAAACTTCTGCCGGAATAAGCTTACCATCTCCGGCATCAAGCCTGAATGCAAATATTTTATCCACCCCTTTATCAGGAATAAAGATATGCCGTGCTTCCGGATCATACATAGTGTGATGCGGATGCGAACTTCCCTGCTGTGTACGATGAGGACCAGGTTTTCCTGAAAGCTCTGTCAGATCGATAATTGCGCCTAGCGAGCCATCGGCTTGGATCGGTAAAGTTACTAAAGAACTTGTGGCATAATTGGCTACTACTAGAAATTTATTGGTTGGGTCAACCACTAGGTGTACAGGGTTCTTCCCATTAGTAGACTGTTGATTGATAAAACTCAATTTGCCGTTTTGCCTATCGATTTTATAAGCGCTGACTTCACCAAAATCACCATGCACAGTATATAGATGATTTTGTTCGCAGTCCAAGGCTAAAAAAGATGGGTTCTCTTGCATGGTTTTTACCGTTTCTACATGCTCCCAATTTCCGGTTACCGTATCAACAAGGTACACATTTATCCCCAAACCTCGTGCGTTTCGTTCTTTAGTTGTCCGACAGCCAACATACGCATATACGCTTGTTTTATTACCACTATCCGCCTTCATATAAAACGCCCTCCCATTTTATTAATGATGCTATGCTGCTACAGCTTCTCGTTTATCTTTCTCACTGCCATAACGCTTTGCTATGAATTTTGTAAAAACAGGCACCAATACCGCTGTGACTAACACGGCTGCTGCCAATTGAACTGTTGCGACAGGTACATATTGCTGCATAGTAGGGTCTGCCAAAGCAATCGCTGCAGGTGTTGCAATAGAAATTCCGGCAGAACTTGCTGTAGCAGCTCCTGCATAACCTGGCCGCTTGCAGAACAATCGATCTGCAATAACAATAGGAATACCGCCTGCAACAATTACAATAATTCCTAAAAAAACACCCGCCAAACCGCCATGCAACACATTAATCAAATTGACACCTGCCCCTAACGTAAAGGCAAAACAAGGAATAATAGGTTCTATGCCTTTTCCTAATAGCTTTCTTAAATCTTCATCCAAATTCCCCAAAATAACGCCCACTACCATAGGGGCAATAGCTGCAATCAAAGCAGAAACAGGTATACTCGCCATTCCAGAGGAACCTAAGGCAACTAATGCCATAAAGGGTCCAGATTTTATACTTAGCACACCCATAGCTCCCAGATCTTCATCATCACCATATTCTGAGACTAACGCCATATACAAACCGCCATTCCCACTGGTAAGCGCACTTACAAGCGCTACAACAGAAATCCCCAAAAAACCACCCATGCCAAAAAACTTAGCTGCCAGCAACCCAACAACAATCCCAGTTACAAATTTCATTGCCAATAGTACCGAACCACGTTTAATGGCTTCGGGCGCACTTCTAATTTTTAGCTGACTGCCTGCAAAGAGAAAAGACACACCAACCAAACTTTGTGCTCCTTTATTAGAAAAAACGCCTGTCATATATCCGCCCATATCTAAAATTTGCGAAAAAAATGTATTGACGATAGCACCTAGTAAGAGTGGCACTACCATAACTCCTCCCGGAATTTTTTTTACATTTGATAAAATTCTCATGATAATCCTCCCAATCCAATACCATTTTAATCCATTATTTGTTAATTGCATTTTTGCTGCAGGCAGTACAAAAAATAAACAATTGCTAATAAATCTGCTGAACCTCCTGGACTGATTCTTCGTCTTGCATATTCTTTATCTAATTCTTCAATCCGCTTACGCCCCATGTCTGTCAGCATACCACCAGCCTGTAAAATGGACCTGGCTGTTTCTTGAATCTCGGTAAGTGTTGAGGGGTTATGCCGATTCAAAACAGTTGTATCTTGTGCTTTACACATAATGCCAATTAAAGCATGAATTAAAGCATCATTAAGTGTAAGGCCGACCTCAAGTGCTTCCTGTAAACATGGCAGTCCTTGGTTTCTCACAATAGGAAGACCAGCCTCAATCTCCCCCCGGATACCTGTAATGCCGTAATTCAAAAAAAGCTGCTCGCCTGCGGTAAGTTTTCTCTCTGGCAATATACACTGCAAGGATTTTAATTCGCGT
This sequence comes from Pelorhabdus rhamnosifermentans, assembly GCF_018835585.1. Taxonomy (NCBI): domain Bacteria; kingdom Bacillati; phylum Bacillota; class Negativicutes; order Selenomonadales; family Sporomusaceae; genus Pelorhabdus; species Pelorhabdus rhamnosifermentans. The sequence goes on along the minus strand of NZ_JAHGVE010000044.1, from coordinate 9,276 downwards.
TCCACTATGCCGGCGCAAATTTGCGCCGCTTCCTTCAGCGTCACCTCAATGATAGAATTTGGATATCCGCCACGTAAACTTTTTGCCGCAGCAGCTGTCATGATACCCAGCAAAAAAAGCAGACCCTTTTGTGTATTGATACCATTTGTTGCTGCAAACATTACCTTTTCTGCCTTTTGACCAATAGTACGCAACACTGGCAGTAATTCTTGTGAGGATCCGGTATGTTGCCAGCCGACATTTGCACAATAGTACATAGCCGGGCCCAAAGCACTGCTGCTTTTGATAAAAGTAAAAAAGTCCATATCTTGATGTGCTCCAGAATTAAAGCGATCAACCAAGCCAGGCGCAGGAGCGCATGCTGCTTCCATAAGCATGGCCTCTACGGCGGTTGAACCGATAATTTCAACAGGGCTCGGCCAACAATCCCACAGATTCATTTGTCTTTGGTCCTCATTTCTAGCGGTAATAGCAGAATTTTTCGCTTAAAATTCCTAATACTAAAACTATTCGAAAAGTGACTATTTCTAATATTCTTGGTCTAAGCCGTGTTGACCAAATGACTTTTAATACATCCTGCTCCGCGAATGGTTGCGTCAATTAAGAAATTTCTGAGTATTTTTCCGATAAAAAAACCTACTGCATTCGTTATGCTTTACCATTTTGATTGACATACAATCTGTATTCATCCAAAACTTGTGGTAAATGCCTTCTGTGTTTATAAAAATTTTAGCAATCTTAAAATACACAGAAGACATCCACAAATTAATCTTTGCCTGAATTAGTCAAGCTTAAGAGGTTTTATCTTGCGCACTACATCAAGAATTGTACCATCTCTGGCTTCGAGGATAGCAATTACTTTATCTTCCCATTCCAAGTCATCCGGTGTTCCGACAAGGCTATACGCCTTTTCCTGTAGCAACTCAATCGTCACATGGGCTATACCAGCTTTATCTAAACACTCGATAAGATCCGGTCGCAAAGGATTCACTGCAATGCCATAATCAGTAACCAGTACATCTACACAATCTCCAGGGGTTGTTACAGTAACCACATCTTTACATACGGTCGCCATGCGTCCACGAACAAGCGGCGTAACAATAATACAACATTTACTGCCAGCGGCTGTATCAGGATGTCCGCCCGGAGCACCGCGTAAAACGCCATCCGATCCTGTAATAACATTAACATTAAACTTGGTATCGATTTCTAGTGCTGCCAACACCACAAAATCCAGTTTATTTACATAGGCACCTTTATTAGCAGGATTTGCATATTGGCTTGTACAAATTTCATGATGATCAGGATGCGCAGCAAGATGTTCAATCGCTCCCTGGTCAAAATCCTGTGTATCCAAAAGTTTTTTTACCAACCCCTTGTCTTGCAGCTTGCAAATTGCAGTTCCCATTCCGCCAAGGGCAAATCCCATAGTAATATTCTTCTCTACCATGTGCTTTTCCAAAAAGCGATTTACTGCCAGCGAAGGACCGCCAACACCTGTTTGGAATGAATATCCCGTCTTGAAATACGGAGTAGAAGCAATAACATTGGCAACATTCTCCGCCATCATCAATTCACGCGGATTATCTGTCATCCGAGCTTCCATGGAAGCAATCTTTTTGGGATCACCAACCGAATCTACAACACATACACAGTCAACATCAATGGAAGAAATTGTTGCCGGAAGATTCGGAAACTCCACTAAAGTATCGGTGATGACCACAACATGATCAGCATAATGCGAATCAGGAACCGCAAACCCCATAGAACCACAATTGTTTTTACCGCCAGTTCCTTTGGCATTACCATAATAATCGGAAGTAGACGCCGCCAAGAATGCAATGTCAATATGAACTTCACCGGCTTCAATTGCGCGCGGTCGACCGCCATGACTGCGGATAATAGCAGGTGTTTTAAGCTTTCCGGCGGAAATCACTTCGCCGATACGACCACGAACGCCAGAAGTTTGTATACTAATAACCTTACCGTCTTCAATATATTGTGCAATAAGATCCTGGGCACTACCCAGAGAGGTAGCGGCAATAGTAAGATCCTTTAAACCCATTTCCTCAATAAGAACCTTTGCGACCATACTCGCTACATAATCGCCATTACGGAAATCCGAATGAAACGAAAAAGTCATACCGTCATGCGCACCGCATTTTTCACATGCTTCACGGATACTTTTACAAATTTTACTTTCTTGCGGCGTTTCATAACGTCTTGTCCGCGGAGAATCTTTCTTGACGTATTTTCCGTCCATATAAAATTTACCCTGATAAACCTCTTTTCCGTCTTTCAGAAGTTTATTCGGAATTTCTCTACCTACTGCATTTTTCACTGTATTTAACCCCCTTTTATAAGTTTCCATCGTATACGCCGCATGCTTTTGCCAACGCCAAAACTCGTCTTGCATCCTCAAAAAATGGAATGTCTACCATCTTTCCGTCCACTGTGTAAACACCGACACCAGAATCCGCCTGTTCATTGAAGGAACGAATAAGTTTTTCCGCGTAGGCAATTTCTTTCTTGGTCGGTGCAAATGTCTCGTGAACGAACTGAATTTGCTTTGGATTTACAATGCTTTTTCCGTCAAAACCCATTTCTCTGTTTTGCAACACTTCTGCCTTGAAACCTTCCATATCATCAATGTTAGGATACATTGTATCAAAACATTGCACACCAGCAGCACGAGCTGCAAGCAACATCTGGCCTCTTGCCACCAACATTTCAATACCGCCCTTGACAATCTGTACATGCATACTTTTTCTGAAATCCCCACCAGAAATTGCACAACCAAACATTCTCGGCGATGCCGTAACGATTTCATACGCATTCATAATGCCCTTTGGACTTTCTAATGCAGCCATAAGAAGTGTCCTGCCCTCTTCTATACCGAACTCTCGTTCTGCCGCAAGTACATGCTCTTCAACAGTTTTTACATCCTTTTCACTTTCGCATTTTGCAATGCGGACACCATCAGCACCTCCAGCAACAACACAGCGGATATCCTCCTGCCAATGCGGTGTATCAAGTCCATTAATTCTTACGATAACCTCTGTATCACCGTAATCAATTGTTTTAAGTGCATGATACAGCGAAAATCTCGCCGCATCCTTCTGATTTTCAGCAACTGCATCCTCCAAATCTAAAATGATACTATCACAACCATAAATATATGCATCTTTAATTAAGCCTGGTTTTTGCGCATTCATAAACATCATTGTTCGACGAAGACGATTTTTTGGGGGTTTTGGACGTGAAATCATTCTACAATACCTCCCCAAGGAATATCTTTCTCAGAAACTCCAGCACTTCTAAATACAGCACATTCAATGCGAGCTTTCAGCGTACATTCTAACGCGCCCTTATCGATTACAACAATCTTGCCGTTTTTAACTCCAAGTCGTTCCAATGTTTGTAAAACAGCCGCTTTTATCTGGCGCCCATATTGATTCATAACACTACTTTCAATGCTCAATTCCATTCCATGAGCAAATGGTTCAACAGTGATCTGTGCATCACTAGATTCCAAAGTTCCAGCAATGGCTGGCTTTTGAATTTCCATAATTATGTCGCTCCCTTATATTTGATTTTCTACAAAGTAGATGTCATCACTTACATTAAACATAAATTTAAACTATTTGTAAAATTCCTGTTTTTCTTATAATTCCATTCGAAAATAGAATGTAACTTTTCTTTTCATTTACTTATGGTATGGATATAATGAAGATATACCCTAGTCAAAATTGGAATGGATAATTGTATTTTGTCTTCCTTTTAGGAATTGTTTTGCATCTTGTAAAAGCTTAGAAAGGGAAAAATTATGGACGAACGTGACTTTAAATTGCTGACTACATTAAACAAGACCAGAAATATTACTCAGGCTGCAGATATTTTATATATTTCACAATCATCCCTATCAAAACGAATTCGAGTCATTGAGCGAGAGCTTGGAGTGTCTCTCATGTTGCGCTCGCGCCAAGGCATACATTTCACAGCAGCAGGCGAAGCCGTTCTAAAGCACACCTCTGAAGCGGCCAAACAACTGGCCCTTATGCGCAAAGCTATTGAAGCGAGTCGGAATTACGTCTGTGGAACATTAAAAGCAGGCGTTTCTATCAATTATGCTCTCTATTGCTTGCCTGACCTCTTGGCCTCTTATCAGGGAAAATATCCTCACGTAAATACGCACATCACTACGGATCAAAGTCGTAACCTATACCTTCAATTGCAAAATGGCGTCATTGATATTGCCATTTTGCGAGGTGAATACGATGATTGGAAAGGCGAAAAAAATTTATTGGACAGAGAGGGAATTTACGCCATCTACAGCCAACAAGATGAATATAAGTCTTTAACCGAAATCCCTTACATTGGCCGTAAAACCGATGCGGATTTTGAACGGGAATTGGCTCAATGGATGCATGAAAACAACATCCGGATTGAAGAACAGGGCATTTATGTCGACAATATTACAACCTGCGTAGAAATGGTACGCCGGGGACTGGGATGGGGAATCGTACCAAAAATCTGCCTGAAAGATTTCAATGGCTGTGTACGTCCCCTTTTCTTCGCAAACGGAGAACCCCTTATTCGCTCGACCTATATCATGTATTCAATTCAAAGTCTTGATCTGCCACAGGTCAAAGCCTTTATCGATTTAATCAGAAATCCACAGGAGGAATTTTCTTATGTCCAACTATAATGTTTCTAAAATTTATTTATCAGATAAAAGGAGCCTCCAACAAATTGATTTGTTGCTACAGCGAGAAGGCCTCCACCGTGATAAAAATCTTGATTATACCTGCGGAATTTATGATGGTCATATGAACATCATTGCTACGGGCAGTTGTTTTGGCAATACTCTACGCTGTCTCGCTGTAAGCAGCTCCCATCAAGGTGAAGGACTCCTAAATGAAGTGATAACACATCTTATTGAATTCGAACATGCTCGCGGTAATCGGCATTTATTTCTCTACACGAAATGTAATACAGCCAAATTCTTTAGCGACTTAGGCTTTTATGAAATTATCCGCATAGAAGATCAAGTGGTCTTTATGGAAAACCGGCGTCATGGCTTCTCAGATTATCTGCAGTCACTTTCCGATAAAACTTGTCCGGCTTCTAAAGAGAACAAAATCGCAGCAATTGTCATAAATGCAAATCCTTTTACTCTAGGTCATCTGTACCTTGTAGAAAAAGCCACATCAGAAAATGATATTCTACACCTCTTTATAGTGAGTGAAGATGCTAGTTTGATTCCTTTTTCCATCCGAAAAAAACTTGTCATAGAAGGAACTTCCCATCTGCGTAATATCGTTTATCACGACAGCGGACCTTACATTATCAGCAGCGCTACTTTTCCTAGTTATTTCCAAAAGGATGAAGTCGCTGTCATAAGCAGTCATGCTGAACTCGATTTGGAAATCTTTAAAAAAATATCATCTGTATTAGGCATTCGTCGTCGTTACGTAGGAGAGGAACCATCAAGTCAAGTTACCGGAATCTATAATCAAATTATGCACGAGAAACTACCTCAAGCAGGAATTGACTGTATTGTAATCCCCCGAAAAGAAGTAGACGGCAATATTATCAGTGCTTCTGTCGTAAGAAAAGCACTCCAGGATGATGCTATAAATGTATTAAAGAACCTTGTACCAGAAACGACTTTGCGCTTTTTCCAAAGCAAAGAAGCACTCCCCATCATCCGTAAAATCAAAATTAGCGGAAATGTTATACACTATTAAAAAGTTTCTTAAAGGAGAGTTCCAATTATGCTGAGTGGTAAATCTGTATCGCTAAAGGATATGATGGACTGTAGAGAAAAACGTGTTAAAATGCAGACAAAGTATCTCCTACATTTTCAAAAACCGATAATATCATTCTGCATGAATATTCCCGGTCCTATAAAAACCACAACCGAAATCCGAAAAGCTTTCGATATAGGTTGCAAAGAAATAGAAAAAGCACTTCAAGCGACAAAAATAGAAATTTTAGATTCCACACGCCTTCATAAGCGCACTGGCGATGAATGGCTCCTTTGTGCAAAAGGTGATGCTACTAAAATAAAAACGCTCATGTCAAATATTGAAGATTTCCATCCTTTGGGGCGCCTATTTGACATTGACGTTATCGACGTTGATGGAGAGAAGCTTTCAAGAACTGCATTTAGAAAATGTCTACTCTGCAATAAACAAGCACAAGTATGTGCTCGTTTTAGAAAACATTCCATCTTTGAAATGCAAAATAAAATAGAAGAAATTCTTAATGCTTTTCTTCATTAGATTGTATTCTTCTTATTTCCAGATACACAAGCACATTTCTATACTTTGGTTTTGATGCAAAAAATCTCCAAACTAAAATCCACCTCGACATTTATCAAAATATTAAGCTATAATACCCATAATTTTATTTATAAATTCAACATCAGACAGGGCAGACTGAATCTCTCCAGCCTGCCCCTTTTTAATCATATGCATTATCCCAATTCCACAAATAGTTTTTTCTGCAGTTTCAAGACTATTAAATCCCAGCATAGGCCTAACTTTTCGCTTTATAAACCGATGGTCTTACTTTATGATGTTATTCAAATACTTTACTTCCTCAGTATTGTTTTTACTGATATGATCCCATCGTAAATCAATTCATAATATAGCAATTTTGGTTGCTGATTATGTAAGGCTTTTAATGCTTTTTTAAAAAACTTCTTCGCAGCATCTTTGTCACGATATTCCGAAAGTCTATGGTTTCCTTCAGAGTCTACTGCTCTATATAAATTTGCATTTTTACCTTTGATTTTTAAGTATGTTTCATCCATTCGCCACGAATCGTTCGCTGGTTTAAGGTGTTTTCTTATCTTTCTTATTCTTTCATCCATGATGGGGAAATATTGGTAAATCTATCTCATTATTGTTGTATGGGCTACCTTCAATCCCCTCTCATACATCATCTCCTGCAACATTCTATAACTTAGTTTTACTTTTGCCTTGCGGCAACTTCCGCCAACATTGCCTTCACGCTTAATTCCGGACTTGTCAATACTGGCTTTGATGACTGGTTCCACCCCTTTACAGCCCTAGTCATAGACATTTGCGCCAAAACAATAGCCTTACAAGTTTCCGACAACTCCAGAATCTTAAAGTGGAGTTGTCGGTATTTTATTAGCGTGTTCGGCCTTTTCGCCGTATGTGGTTGATTTGAAAAAAATGTTTGCCATACCGCTTCTAGCTAACGTGAATTGGCGAATAGGTTTCAAGTCAAACGAACTACATTAAGAGAGGCCTTAATTTCTCTTGAAGCCTTAGGAATAATCAACTGATTACGTTGCTCCTTTATAATTAGATAAAATCACTTTCTTTATCTGTCTTTAGACAAATTAATTTACACGCCGCAGTAATCATATTCCTATAATATGAATCAATGTAAATATATTCTTTTTTATATAACCTGTTGGTAATGCTATGTAAGTAACATGCTTAGTATTCATTTCATTCTAAAACTTGCTAATCCGATTCTTTAATATTCCAATAAACATTAATTAGAAGCTACAAGAAGCTATAGCGAAGAAATTATTTGTAAAATAGGTATAAACAAACAAGAGAAACTTGGCGGAATAGTCTGCCTAAGTTTCTCTTGTTATCATTATTGACGCTCGGCTCTATTTAAATTTTAAAATACTTTCCAAAAAACATCACGCTGCTTCAAAATCCTTCCGTTCACCGGAGTTTCCAAGATAGTCACGATCAAAAGTCGACAAGCAACGGTACATCTCCCAATCCCACGACTCTTTTCTTTCTTCAGTTAGGCTACGGGACCTTCAGTTAAGCCCCTTCCCTCTACCGTTATAGTTTTAGCAGACTGCGCAAGTTTCTTCGCTAATACATAGCCCCGTTCCCGCTGAGGGCTTTTCCGAGTGTGTCAGCGTTTTTTTCTTTACGGTTTTGCTCTACCACTAAGTTAATTATGCCATTAATTCAGCGTGAACCTTTTTCAATAATTCTGGAATTTCTAAAGTTTGTGGGCAACGCCCTATGCAAATTCCACAAGCCACACATTGCTCCGCACCAGATCCTGCTGGCACAAAATTGTTTTTATATACTACTTTGTCGATAACATGTGATTTCATAAGCTGTTGGCTGTTATAAAGCTTAAATATTTCAGGAATTGTTACACCTCTAGGACACGGCATACAGTATCTACGGCCGGTACACCCAATACTATTTTTTGCTTCATAAGCTTCACGAATCATTTTAATCAAATTTAAATCTTCTTCTGACATAACATTCGGAGCTGCAATTTCCTGTTATTGTAAAAAACGGGATTTACATGGTGGAGGCGATCCGCGACCTTACAAAATTCACCAATTTTTTTCTTTGTCAAGTCTGATTATTTTGATACGCACTCAATATAAATGACCGTCACAGTATTGTCAATGACAGCGACAAAGCCCTGGTGAAAATGCTCCCTTGGTTACTTCGCGAAACGTACTATGGCAGGTCGGCTAAATTGCTTTTCCTGTTTCATAAGCTTTTAACAAAAGCTCTTTAGTATTAGCTGCCGTGTTGGGGTCTCCACCGCCAGTTAGTAAAATGGTATCGACTACATTTAAGCCAAACATCTTAAGTACACCTTCATTGGTTTGAAAGGATGTCTGAAAAGCCCGTGCGTCTGGATTTCCTTGAGAATACACCATGATCAGGCTTTTTGTGGCATACCTAGGCTTGTAGTTTTCATCAAACAAGCCACAGAGTCTATCCCATAACAGCTTCATTTGAGCTGTAACCTGCCAAATGTATACGGGTGAGCCGAAAACCACAACATCGGCATCGACAATATGTTTAAACATGTTCTGGAAATCGTCTTGCATAACGCAGTATCCGGTCTTACGGCAAACAAAACAGCCTTGGCAAGGTTTGATGTTCATATCATAGAGATTAAAAATAGTTGCTTCGGCACCAGCATCTTGTGCTCCCCGAACAACTTCTTTTACAAGGGTGTCCGTATTGCATAGTCCTAATCATTTTTTTACCTTCTGCTACAAACGTAAGCGTCAAAGCACAGCCACCTGGCAATAAAAAACCTGCGAAAGCCGAAGGATATTAGATCTGCTGAGATTTCAGCTATTGATTCAGTGCTATTGCATATAGTGTCTGCAATAGCACTGTCATACATGGTGTAATATGTCAAGGGGACGGGGTGAAACCACTGAAGAACCCCCTTTTTTTTAAGCGGCAAAATAAGCTTGTCTTGCTACACCATTTGGTGAATTTCTTA
>NZ_JAHGVE010000043.1 GCF_018835585.1 Pelorhabdus rhamnosifermentans | reverse complement strand
CGGACAAGGTCTATGTTGTAGCAGGCGAAGAGTATGCCCATTACAATCCAGATGCTTATACCATTGCATTTGTTGACCTAATCAATACGTATAAACCCAATGTGATACTATTAGGTGCAACAGTAGATGGACGCGATCTTGGACCGCGTGTATCTTGTCGTGTGAAAGCAGGTCTAACTGCCGATTGTACCAATTTGGATATTGATGAAGAAACGCGTTTAGTTGCTTGGACGCGACCGGCTTTTGGCGGTAATATTATGGCAACGATTCTTTGTCCTGATTATCGTCCCCAAATGGGAACCGTTCGTCCGAAGGTATTTAAACGTCCGGAGCAAGACTTTAGCCGGAAAGGCGAGATTATTAAAGTTCCAAGTAAAGTAAAACCGGAAGACATTCGTACGAAACTTATTGATGTCATTAATCTTTGCACAGCCTCTGTCAACATTGAAGAAGCGGAAATTATTATTTCTGGTGGACGCGGCATGTGTAGTATGGATAATTTTAAATTATTAGAAGAACTGGCTGAAGTTGTTGGCGGTGCTGTCGGTGCTTCGCGTGCCGCTGTGGATGCCGGTTGGATGCCTGCTTTGAATCAAGTGGGTCAGACAGGGAAGACGGTGGCACCGAAAATCTATTTTGCTTTCGGTATTTCTGGTGCTATTCAGCATTTAGCGGGGATGAGTACATCGGACATCATTATTGCTGTCAACAAAGATCCCGATGCAAATATCTTCAAATTTGCTAATTATGGTATTGTAGCCGATGCCTTAGAAGCGATCCCCCTATTCATAGAAGCTTTAAAAAAGCATAAAGCGAAACAATAATTAAGAAAGCATGGGATCCAAAACTTATTATGAATCCTGCCAAAGTGATTTCTTTTGATTAATCAATAAATGATATAAGCCGCACTGTCTGTAAAATCGCAGTTGTGTGGGTTTGAAAGTTACAAAGTGAGGTATTATAATCTATACGAATGAGTGTTATATATAGCATTCATTCGTATTATTTTATAAGGAACGAATGACGGGGGTTTATTATGGGCGAGTTACCGAGTATTCAGCAATTAGAGAATTTTATCACGTATGGAAGAATTAGAAATTTTACCATTGCAGCGAAAGAGGCGAATATTACACAGTCTGCCTTCAGCTTCCAGATGCAAAAATTGGAGACTGTGCTGGGGGTTAAATTAATTGCCCGCTCTAATCGTGGCAGCAAGCTGACACCGGAGGGAGAAATGTTTTTTCTTCGGCTAAACAGCATTATGACATCCCTGACGGAGGCTGTTTATGATGTCCGGAATTTCAATGCGAATAATCTTTTGGATTTAAAGATCGGCGTGTTGACTTCTCTTGGTGATGTTCTTATGAATCAGCATGTGGCTTATTTTCGCAGGAATAATTCGAATATCTACATCAGCGTTTACACTATGGAAGAAGAGGATTTATTGCAGGCACTGAAAAATGGCAGTATTGATATCGGATCAACCTTTCTGCCGTCGGATATCAAGGTAAATGGTTATGAAAAGGATTGTTTCTGTATAGATAATGTGGTCTATTATGCGCCTAACGTTAAGAATTTGACGGGCGAGATCAGCATAGCTCGATTGATGGATGTTCCTCTAGTTCGATATCCGCCTAAGTATTTTATGAATGCGATGATCGACCAATATTTTGCACAGATCAACGAGCTCCCTCCGATTGCGGCAAATCTTTCTACACCCTATGCGATGATAAATTATTGTCAACAAAATCAAGTGGGAGCACTGCTCGCGGAAAGGCTATTGACGGCACTGGGGGTCGAAAGCGGTTATTATGTGATTAATCCTTTGCTGAATTTAAAAGCATATTTGCTCTATAAGAAGAAAAATCCCAAGTATAAAATGATGAAAGTCTTTATTGATTATGTAATTAATTTGAATAAAAAAAGTAATCCTGGCAGGGATTGTTTATAGATCAGATAACCGGTATAAATCGTTATTGATTTTATTTATATCGGTTATCTATTTATTTTGTTATACAAAAAGGTAACTTCCTTATATAATTGTCAATGTTATACAAGATGATATCTGCGATGAAACCATGATTGCCGCACTTTCGACAGTATTCGATAAGATATACAGAATACTGTCGAAAGAAAATTTTGTCATGGCGTTAAGATCGATTAGATAAATTTTGTAAGTCAAATGATATAGGGATGATATAAAGTTATGGAGAAAACTAAATTATGGACCAAAGATTTTTTAATTGATACGATTATTAATTTTTTGCTTTATCTCATATATTATTTGTTGATGGTAATTATAACTGTGGTGGCAAAGGATACGCTACAGGCCTCTTTGAGTGAAGCTGGTCTGGCATCAGGTATTTTTATAGTTGGCACACTATTTGCCCGCCTGTTTGTAGGAAAATCTATTGAATTGCTTGGACGTAAAAAGATGCTGTATGCTGGAATTATTTTCTATTTTGTAACAATGCTCTTTTATTTTGATATAAAAAGCTTGCTAATTCTTTACATAATTCGTTTTTTGAATGGGATTGGTTACGGAATTGCTTCGACGGCAACGAGTACGATTGTTGCCAATATCATTCCGAGTACGCGTCGCGGCGAAGGTATCAATTATTATGGATTAAGCACGAGCGTAGCCGCGGCGGTCGGGCCTTTTCTGGGTATGTTTCTTGAACAGTATATGAACTTTACCTTTATTGTCATGTTCTGTGTAGTTTTATTATTGATTTGTTTAGTTTCCTCTTTATTCCTAGATGTTACAGAGATGAAATTAAGCAAGGAAGAATTGGCCAAGTTGAGCAGATTTAGCCTGGATAATTTTTTGGAAGCCAATGTGTTTCCAATTGCATTCATTGGTTTATTTATGGGCTTTTGTTATTCCAGCGTACTTAGTTTTCTTGCAGCCTATGCGCAGGAAATTAATTTAGTTGCAGCGGGGACATTCTTCTTTGTTGCATATGCCGTTGTTATAACGATTTCACGGCCGTTTACCGGGATAATATTTGACAAAAAAGGTGAAAATTTTGTAATGTATCCATGCTATATATGTCTTGCCATTGGGCTGTTTCTTCTCAGTCAGGCCCATTATGGATACGTTCTTCTACTGGCAGGCGTTTTTGTCGGCTTGGGCTATGGTACATTTATGTCGAATGGTCAGGCAATTTGTGTTAAGCTGTCGCCGTACTATCGTATGGGGGTAGCTACATCCACCTATTTTATTGCCCTTGATTTAGGATTGGGTGTAGGCCCGTTCTTATTAGGATTCTTACGCCCGGTTATCGGATTTCAGGGAATCTATATCGTAACGGCCATCGTAGCTTTCCTCTGCGTATTTTTATACTATGCCCTATATGGCAAGAAGGTAGGGCGAATGAATTGCACCACAGCCAATTGTAAAAACTGTTTATCAGGAGATGAAGGATGAATAGGCTTTATAAAGATGCTATTGGCAATACGAATTTTTATGTAGAGACACTTTATGCAAAGCATAGGGTGTCTCTTTATTATCTTGAAAGTAAAATAGGAAGTTGCAGAGACCGTTTGAAACCACTGAAAAATGACTTAGTCAGTCTTCAATTACTAGAGAGGGATTGGAATTTCTTTGGATTGGGCTTAGTATAAGTAGAGAGGGGAATAGATATATGTCTTAGTAATATATCGTTTGGAGGATCATATCGAATGGATATTCAATTGTTTAAAACGTTTCTGCTAGTAGCTAGTAGTCAAATCATACAATTCGACTTGTCAAATGAAAAATTAGTCTGGATAGCCAAGCGTGAGTTAGTTGTCGCGAATAACAATTGCCAAGATATAAGTTATTACTCTTTCATTAATTTTTAACCAGGTTGTGTTTATCGAGATAAGTTTGAAGAAGTAGTAAAAGAAAAGGATGTTCATTCCATTGTCGAATATAGTGATGCTGAGGCTATTAAACGAGCTGTGCTGGATGGAGTGGGGGTAAGTATTTTGCCCTACGTATTAGTAGAACCGTATTTAGCGAATGGTACACTCGTTGAGTTTACGAGTGCTCCGCAGCTAACATTCGTTATGTCTATCGCTCTTCATAAGAGTAAGGTGTTAACACCCGCTATGCAGGCGATGTCGTCAACTTAAAAAAAGAAATAAAAGCTTTCTTTTTCTGGATTAATTTATTTTACCCTTCAAGCTACACACAAATCACTTTCTATTAATTATGCACAACTCCGAGCCGCTTTTTCACCAACGATTAATCTGCCATTAGTATCAAAACAGGCTCTTTCCAAAGCAAGACAAGGAATTTTATATAATGCATTTCTTACATTATTGCGAATTCTACATGAGAAGTTGTATTTGACTTTTTCTATTTAATATTAGGAAGGTTAAGGCTATTTCTTTTTCATGAGATAGCCTTGTTTGTGTTGGAATTCTTTTTTCTTTTATCTAAAAATACCTCTTTTAATAAGGGGTATTTTTAGACAAACATCCTTAAGCTGATGACATTGCCCGTTATACGCGGGTGGTCCTGACTTATTTATTTTATAAATAATTATGTGAATAGGATGAATAATGAAAAGCAACAAAATAATAAGAATAAAAGGAATAATGAGATTTTTTATGAAAATGTTTCGTAATTAACCTATAAGGTCATTTATTGAGCTAAATGTTGTTTTACAAAGGCGGAATGTAGTCATATACTATTATTGTAGTAAAAATTACTTACATATAAACAAAGAAGAAAATATTACTACAAATTATTACGGAATATTAAAAATGAAAGTCAAGCCTATCAGCTAATAAAAATTTAACCTGTTATGGGGAAAAGTTAAATGGGGAAAAGTTAAATGGGGTGGCGACTAACCAAAAAGTTCAAAATATTTAGACTCCTATCTTAAACGGTCATAGTTACGTGTTAAATTTAGTGAAATTTATGATAAAAAGGCTATTTGAAAATTGCAAAGAAGAGGGGAAAATAATCGTGAATTCGAAGTCGTATCGGCTAAAACTGATCTTAATGTTATTTTCGGTAATGTTTATTATGGGAATTGACCGAAGCAGTCTTGGAGTTGCCGCTCCTGTAATGATGAAAGAGCTTAACATTGATCCAGGTTCAATGGGAATTGCCTTTTCAGCATTCTTCTGGACGTATACATTGCTTAATTTGCCAGCAGGTAACCTTGCCGATAAATTAGGATCGAAGTTGGTATTGAACGTTGCAGCTGTTATTTGGTCCTTGGCCTCTGCGGCAACAGGAGTTATGCATAATGTGGTTGGTATGATGGCTGCACGTATGGGTGTTGGAATCGGCGAGTCCGCAGTATTTCCGGTTACTACAAAGATTGTTGCCGATAACTTTCGTTCCAGTGAACGGGCAACCGTAATTGGGTGGTATCAAGCAGGTGCTAGATTAGGTTATGCGGCAACGCCAATTCTCATGGGATTCTTGATTGCCCAGTATAGTTGGCGAATGGCATTTATCATAACCGGTTTAGGAAGTTTGCTATGGTGTGTTATTTGGCATTACTGGTACAAAGAAAGTTCTCAACAAGTACAAGTAGAATCAAAAATAGTTCAGCCAAGAGTTGCCATCCCGTGGTTACAACTGCTTACTAATCGGTGTACTTTGGGGCTATTTTTAACTAAGTTTTGCGGGGATTATTTATACTATATGTTTTTGACATGGGTGCCTTCTTATTTGGTTATGGAAAGAGGATTTTCTCTCTTTAAGATGGGCATATACGCATCCCTACCGTTTTTAACGGCCTTTATTGTTCAACCAATGGCAGGTTATTTGTCAGACTGGCTGATTAAAAAAGGGTTCAGCGTTACTGTTGCAAGAAAAGGAGTACTGGTAGCTGCCCAACTGTGTGCCTCATCAATAATGGCTGTTGGATTTGTCGATGACCCCATGGTAGCAGTCGCGATTTTGACGCTGAATATTGCCGCAGGGTCGACCATTGGGGGCATGATGTTTACGGTGGCTTCGGAAGTGGCTCCTCCGGGTATGACGGGAACAGTAACTGGCAGCATGAATACGGTTGGTGCAATCGCAGGTATTCTTGCGCCAACTATTACGGGTTTTATCGTTAAGTTTACCGGCACTTTTCAGTTGGCACTAGCTTTTAGCGGTTGTCTGCTATTATTGGCCGTTTGCACAGTGTTGTTTATTATACCAGCTGTCAAACCAATGGAGTTTAAGACAGAATAGATTTAAAATGCTCAGTAGGAAATCTCTATTGAGATGCTAAGCATTGGAGAAAAAAGTAAGGAGGCTTATATGACTATTCGCGGTGATTTATTAATTCATGGCGGCAATGTAATTGATCCGGGCCGGGATTTTTCAGGAAAAGCCGATGTATTGATTCAAGGGAATCGAATTGTTGATGTTCCTCAGGGAGAAACTGTCGAAGCTGAAAAGGTAATTGATGCTACTGGTTACTTAGTGTTACCGGGGCTGATTGATTATCATACGCATGTTTTTTATAGTGGAACTGCAATTGGTGTTCATCCTGACTCAGCCCTTTTACCCCAGGGAGTGACTACTGCAATTGACCAAGGAAGTGCGGGTGTTACTAATTTTGATAGTTTTATAAAGACAGTTGTAAATCATAGCCAGGTTCGAATTTTTGCGCACCTTCACGCATCGCCAGCTGGATTGGCAACTCTAACACGTTGTTTGGAGCCGGTGGATCCTAAAATGTTTGATTTAGAATCTATGCGCAGTCTTTTTGAAAAATATGACAGGCAACTTGTTGGTTTAAAGATTCGACAGAGTAGGGAAATTGTCGGTGAATGGGGGTTAGCTCCACTAGAGGCTACTGTTCAAATGGCGGATAAACTTGGTTCTAAGGTAAGAGTAGTCGTGCATACGACAAATCCTCCTGGAGCGGTAGAAGATTTAGTATCTTTATTGCGATCTGGCGATGTATTTACCCATGTATATCAAGGAAAAGGCAACAATATTCTTACTAATGATGGGAAGAAAGTGTGTAAAGCTATTCAAGATGCAAGAAGTAGAGGGGTATTGTTCGATACTGCTGATGGAAGAGGGCACTATGCATTTTCAGTTGCTAGGGCAGCACTTGCGAATGGATTCGAGCCGGATATTATCAGTACCGACCTTGTCCGGGGAAGCCTATTTGAAAGATCTGTTTTCGGATTGCCGCTCATTATGTCCAAATATTTGAGTCTCGGTATTTCTCTGCAAAATGTGATTAAAGCCTGTACTTCGACACCTGCGAGCTTAATTGGAATGAACGGGAAAATTGGTACTTTGGCTTCAAATGCTTATGCCGATATTGCGGTTTTTCAATTAAAAGAAATGCCTTTGCTACTTCAGGATGTTTTTGGCGAAGTAATTACTTGTAGCCAAGTCTTCGTCCCCCGAATGACTGTAGTTAACGGGAGAGTGGTTTATAGAAGCTTGGAGTTTTAGCATAAAATGTACTTTTATATTTAGGAGGAGATTTATATGAATTTGGGATTTATTGGATTTGGAGAAGTGGGATTTGAAATGTCCAGAGGGTTTAAAGGGGCGGGTATTGAGAAAGTTTTTGCTTATGATGTTATGCAGGGAGATTCTGTCTATGGACCCTTGATTAAAGAGCGGGTACAGACTTCTGGCGCAATACTGGTAACTTCACCCCAAGAAGTATTTGATAAAGTGGATGTCGTTTTTGTGGCTGTACCTGGGGCGAAGGCTCTTGAAACTGCCAAAGGGTTAATTCCTTTTCTGAAAAACTCCACATTATATGTAGATGTATCGGCTTCTTCACCCGATATCAAACGAAATATCTGGAAGACAATTAAAGAGACTGGGGTATATTTTGTTGATGCTGCAATGCTGGGGTCATTGCCAGTCTATAAAAATAAAGTTCCAACCCTAGCCAGTGGAAATGGCAGTGATCTTTTCTTAAAATTAATGCTTTCTTATGGAATGAATCTTGAGAAAGTGAGTAATAACCCAGGGGATGCTACAGCGATAAAATTTGTTCGCAGCATTTTTATGAAAGGTCTGCCTGCTTTACTTGTAGAGGTTCTGGAAGCAGCGTCAATTATGAAAGTGGATCATTTAGTGCTAAAATCACTAGCGGATACAATGAATGCATGTTCTTTTGAACAAACATTAAATCGGTTGGTAACTGGGAGTGCTATTCATGCAGAAAGACGGGCCCATGAGATGAAAGATGTTATTAAAATGCTGGAAGATATAAACGTTCAGCCAACAATGTCAAAAGCAACTTTTGAGCGGCTGACATGGTTAGCATCTAAGAATTTGAAGGATAAATTTGGCGGGAAAACACCTAAAGAATGGCAGGTAGTTGTTAAAGCCTGGGAAGAAGCAGCTAAATAAGGAAAGGTGATTTTTATGAGAGAAGTGATTAATGATTTATTACCGGAAATTAATTGGATTACTGACTTAAAATTACGCGAGGCAGTAATTGATTGTCATGTAAGCGCCTTGAATGCAGGCGGCTGGGAACCGAGTGATATGGATAAACTTCCCTTCGTGTTAGCATCATTCCCAAATTGTCCTACGTCTTATCTTCGACATATTCGGGCTGTAACCCGAATGTGCCGCATGATACTAGAAGAATACAATTTAATATATCAGGGGCAGGGCGATTTTGTACTTGATCATGATAAGTTAATTGCTGGTGCTTTACTGCATGATATTGGCAAATTCCTAGAATGGACAAAAGATTCTGATGGGAATTTCCGAAAGTCGCAATCAGGTAAATATTTGCGGCATCCTCTATCTGGAATCGTAATTGCTATGAAAAATGACATTCCTGTTGATATTGCTCATATTATTGCTTATCATGCCCACGAGGGGGAAGGAGCAAAACGTAGTCCGGAAGCTGTAATCGTTAGTAAAGTCGACGAGATGAATTTTGATAGTATTAGGTCACACCTAGGCTATTTATAAAATGTTGAGTAACTTAGAACTTAGTTTAGCTGCAGTATCATGATGAGGGAGAGTGTCACCATGGCTACAAATGTGGAAAAAAGTTCGAACATTGACATCTGGCGAAAACGTCTAGGCATTCCTTTAACATTCATTATTTTCACTGTAATTTTAGTTATAGCGACTCCAACTGGATTGACGGTTGCGGGACAAAACGCATTGGCTATGCTTGCCGGGCTTGTTGTACTGTATTTGACTGAGCCTGTCGAATTAACTGTAGTTAGCTTGATGGTTATACCTACGGCTGTTTTTTTAGGCTTAGGTAATGTTAAAAGTGTACTGGAGAGTTTTGCTACTTCGCCGATCTTTTTATTAGTGGGCGCCATCATGATGGCTGCTGCGATGGAAAAACTCGTTTGGCAGAAAGGTTTACTTATTGGTTGCTTTCAACAATAGGTTGTTCTGCCAGAAATATTACTTTAGGAGTTACTCTTGCTAATATTGCGCTGGCCTTTATGGTTCCTTCCACAACAGCGCGGACAGCTATTTTGCTACCCAGCTGTCTTAGTATCATTAAACTCTATAAACAAGTCAAATTACATCGGCGGAATGGCGTACACTATTTGTTTTTCTTTTTGTAATCGGACTCTGGGCGACAGGATACTACCGTCGCTTGTTTCTTAGGGGTTAGCTTGTTTTTTTTGCCCAAATTCGGTGTTATTACGTGGAAGGACACAAATAGAGATTCTGCTTACCACATTTTGATGTTAAGTGGTGGCGCACTTGCTGCTGGAGATTTTCTCTTAAAAACCGGAGCTGCAAAATGGCTAGCTCTTAAAGTCTTTACCTCATTGGGCCTAGTCGGGGCCTCATCACTGGTAGTTATTGTTGTTGTAATGTTTATTGTTCAGTTCTCCCGCATTGGATTTATGGGAACAACTGGTCTTACCGTGCTGTATATGCCGGTCATTGTTGCACTAGCGGCAGCTGCTGATCTTCCTGCCGCGGCATTGGCTTTGCCGACAGGGATGATTATTGGCGGCTATCCTTTCTTAATGTTTTATAACACTCTGTCTAATATTCTTATTATGGAACAGGAGAATTAACAGTAGGAGATTTTCCGAAGGTTGGTTCTGTACTATGTTTGATAGGAGTCATTGTATACACTATCTGTGCAGCAACTTACTGGCACTGGCTTGGTTTACTGTAGGATCGATATAAAAAGTTAGCTTTTTACGGGGAGGTAAAGAATAAATGGATGTTATTGCTCTCATGGGACCTTATGACCCAGAGGTTAAGACTTTAATTAAAAGAATAGCTCCAAAAGGCTTTGTAATCAAAGAAATACCCAGTACAAGTGAATTGGACAACTTGGGTGATGCAAATTATGTAATATTACGGGTACTCAGCTTAAATGAGCAGTTAATTAATTCTATTCCTAATTTAAAATTAATTCAGAGGTGGGGTGTGGGATATGAAAAGGTAGATATTAAGGCGGCGAGTGCCAGAAATATCCCTGTCGCTATTACGCCAGGAATGAATGCTGTATCTGTATCCGAGATGGCTGTGCTACTCATGCTCGCTGTTTATCGCAAGCTGATTCAATTGCACAACAATGTGGTAGAAGGAAAATGGCAACAAGAAGGCATTACAAGTACTTCTTATACGATAAACGGTAAAACCGTCGGGCTTATTGGATTTGGCAGTATCGGGAAGTTGGTTACTCAAAAAGTAAAAGCATTTGGCGCAGATGTCCAGTACTATGATGTCTTCAGACTTTCGACTGATGAGGAGAAAAAATTGGGTGTCAAATATGTTGACCTGGAGCAATTACTAAAGACATCTGACATTATAAGCTTACATGTACCGTTCAATGATACTACTCGGCATTTGATTTGCAAGGATACTATTGAACTTATGAAGCCTTCCGCAATTATTATCAATACGGCCAGAGGCGCAATTATAAAAGAAGATGATCTTCTTGAGGCGCTTCGAAGTCATAAAATTATGGGTGCTGGACTTGACTGTTTGGAAAAAGAACCTGCTGATAGGAGTAATCCTTTGTTTCAATTAGATAATATTGTGGTCACACCTCATATGGGGGGGAGTACGATTGATATTAGTGTCAGTATGGCGAAGCGTTGCATTGAAAATATCGTGAAGATCAGCCAAGGGCAAGATTTGTCCAAGAGGGACATTGTAAATGCTGAGTATCTTACTAACTAAAAATCGTGAGCTGTCTTTTTCTAACTAAGTAAATAATGTGGAAAAACAGGCTTTCAAGGTGAAATAAATTGAGTTTTTGGGGTATTCATATCACTGCCGTAAATTTGCGGTTCTTAGTATTAGGGCATGTTATTACTAGTACTAGGTGGTTAGAAAGCCTTAAAGATATATATAAATAAGATGGTATAAAAAATGAGGAGGAGATTTTATGTCAAACGTAGGATGCAGAGTTTATTTGAAAATCAATCGTCCAGGTAAAGAATTAGTAGAAGGGTTTAAAGGTTTACCAGTGGCTAATATTGCTGATGAAATGAATCGATTCAGCTGTGTAGATGCACGCATTAAGCCTTTTAATCATACGCCGTTATTGGGTACCGCTTTTACGGTAAAAGGCAGAATTGGTGATAATTTATTATTGCATAAGGCTCTGGAATTGGCGCAACCCGGGGATGTTATTAT
The DNA here is from genome assembly GCF_018835585.1 of Pelorhabdus rhamnosifermentans. NCBI lineage: Bacteria > Bacillati > Bacillota > Negativicutes > Selenomonadales > Sporomusaceae > Pelorhabdus > Pelorhabdus rhamnosifermentans. The sequence goes on along the minus strand of NZ_JAHGVE010000043.1, from coordinate 9,677 downwards.
TGTTGATGCACAAGGTGATACCGTGAATGCCATAACAGGTGCAATTATGATGACAACTGCTCAAAAGCAAGGTCTGGCTGGTGTGGTTATCGATGGAGCAGTACGCGATGCTGGTGAATTGAAGGAATTGGATATGCCTGTATATGCTGCAGGTGTTACACCGAAAGGGCCTTATAAAGACGGTCCTGGAGAAATTAACGTTCCCGTTTCATGTGGTGGAGTTGTTGTCAATCCAGGCGATATTGTAGTTGGGGACGAGGATGGTATAGTCATTATCAATCCTCAAGACGCGGTAGTTATCATGGAAAAGGCTAAAGCTAAGTTGGCAAAGGAACAGGCAATATTTAAGACTATTCAGGAAGGTACTCCACGGGACAAGTCTTGGATAGATAAGAGATTAAATTCTCTCAATTGTGAAATTATTGACGACTATTACAAATAAGAGGACTTTTTGATAAGACAAGTGAAACCCACGAAATAAGGGGGTTCACTCGTTCCAATAAATTAAGACCGCACCTTCAAGGTGCGGTTTGCATTAATGAACTGGAAAATATGGCATAGGAGGTGTTTTATGAAAAATAAAGTGCTAGAAAATTTACTAGATGAGAGCTCAATACAGCAGCAAGTGCCTTTTTCGGCTGGTATGAGGTTTCCTCATCTCAAAGTGCCAGCTAATGCGTGTGATTGTCATCATCATATTTATGATAGGCGTTTTCCAGTTGATCCGAATTCAAAATTGCGACCTCCTGACGCCACGGTCGCTGATTATCGTTTATTGCAGAAACGTCTTGGTACAGTGCGTAACGTGGTTGTACAACCTTCTACTTATGGCGTGGATAACAGTGGCTTAATTGAGGCACTGAATCAGTTTGACTTTGCAACGACACGCGGAGTTGCTGTGGTTAATACTAGCGTAACTGATGCAGAACTGAAAAAAATGGATATTGCTGGAGTGCGTGCTATCCGATTTAATCTTTCACAACCGGGAGGAGCAACGAGCATGGAGATGGTAGAGCCGCTAGCTGAGCGAATTAAAGCTTTTGGGTGGCATATTCAGATCGTTGCTAATGCTGAGCAAATTGTAACTGGTGCAGATATTTGGAATCGTGTTCCTGTTCCAGTAGTGATTGATCACTTGGGACATGTTCTAAGTGTAACCCATCCATCGTTTGGAATTATTGTAAGACTGTTAAAGAGGGGGAAGGGGTGGGTCAAATTATCTGGAGCTTATATTCGCTCCAAGGTTGGTCCGCCTTATTCTGATAGAACGGTGGTGGCCAAAGCATATGTGAAAGAAGCACCGGATCAATTAGTTTGGGGTAGTGATTGGCCACACCCGACAGCTAAAATCGACGACAAACCAGATGATGCTCTCCTACTCGACTTATTGGCTGAGTGGGCGCCAGACGAGGCAATACGTAATCGTATTCTAGTAAATAACCCATCGAGACTGTATGGCTTTTAAGTTTTAAAGAGTATTTTTTGAGTGTGACTACAAGGATGATACTGATTTTCCCTATCCGATTTATTATGAGAGGTGCTGACTATGAATTTTAAAGGGATAAAGATCATTATATTACTCACAGCTGGAATGTTTATTAATGCAATTGATCGTGGTAGTTTGGGAATAGCGGCTCCAATGATTATCAAAGAGTTACATATAGATTCTGGAATAATGGGAATTGCTTTATCCGCTTTTTATTGGAGTTATATTGTCTTGATGTTTCCAATTGGTAGATTTTCGGATAAGTATGGGGCAAAAAAAACACTTGGTTGGTCAGCAGTAATTTGGTCATGTATGTCTGCAGTAACTGGTTTTGTGCATAGTGCGCATTTCCTGATACTCGCTCGCTTGGGTGTTGGTGCTGGTGAAGCGGCAGGAAATGTAGTTAGTGCAAAGATAGTATCAGAAAATTTTCCGTCCAATGAGCGGGCGACGGCAACGGGGTTTTATCTTTCTGGTACGAAACTAGGTATGGCGGCTGTTCCCGTATTAATGGGCGTTTTGATGGCGAATTGGAATTGGCGAGTCGCATTTTTGGTAACCGGGCTGATTAGTTTATTGTGGTGTGTAGCTTGGTATTACGGGTTTAAAGAAGTTTCTCAACCAGTTGAAGTGACTTCAGTTTCAACCAAAGTGGCTATTCCTTGGAAAAAATTACTGGCTAACCGCTGTGTGCTCGGTCTGATGATCGCAAAGTTTTTTTTGGATTATTTATTTATCTTATTCGTTACCTGGGTTCCTGCTTATTTAATTATGGAGAGAGGCTTTTCGGTTCTCAAAATGGGAATCTATGCTTCGTTGCCATGGATTGCAGGATTTATTTCTCAGCCAGCAATGGGCTATTTTTCCGACTGGCTTATTAAGAAGGGAATCGATGTTACTCCTGCCAGAAAATATACGCTGGTAGCGTTTCAATTAATTGCCGCATCCGTTCTTGCAGTTGGATATATTGATGATCCAGTAATTGCTTGTATTCTTTTGACGATTAATGTTGCGGCCGAATCGGCATCGGCTGGCATCATGTGGACAATATTAGCGGAAGTTTCACCGCGCAAACTGGGAGGAACAGTGCCTGCCGCTATAAACACAGTCAGTTCTATTGCGGGCTTGTTTGCACCAACAATTACTGGTTTTATTTATCAATTCACCGGAAGTTTCCAAATAGCGTTATTTGTTGGCGGTTGCGGTGTTTTAATATCGGCGTTAGCTATTTTGTTTATTGTTCCAGATATTAAGCCGATTCAACTACAAGAAGATTAATGCTGAAATGTTACTAAGAGGAATAAGATAATGCGAAAAGTACAGTATAGCTATTTTGGATAAAAGGTTAATTCCTAATAAAAATAATCTGAATTTTTTTATTTGAATTAATTAAAGAAAATTTATCGATAATTTGGAAAATAACTAAGGAGAGTTTACACAAATGGAAAAACAAAGTTATTTAACTATATGGGGAGATACCGTAGATTTAAAGGAACTTTTGATTGGCTTATTTCTCGGCGCAGTCCTAGGCTATAGCAGTTTTTCTGGCAGTTTGTGGTATTTTAAAAGCTTTCATCCAGGTATAGCAAAAGGTTTATTAGCAGGATATGCTCTACTCTTTGGTATTGTAGGGTGCTTAGTTGCTGGGGTGATTGCAGCTAAATTTTTTAAGTCGAAACGCATATTTCTTGAAGATGACAGTTCAATTGATAAGCAATCAGTCTTACTCGACTTGAATCTGAATCTTAAGCAGGAGTCTAAGTATTTAAAGAGTGTACCACCTGATGTTATTGAGGAAATGCGGGAACTTCATGTTTATGAGCTGTTTATTGAGCCAGATGCAAAGGAGAGTAATGTATAATGGATGATGCTTTGATGTATCAAATGTTATGGGGACTTGGCGCTGCGCTTCTGGGTGCCTTCATTTTTGTTCCAATTGGTCTGATTGCCGGTACCAGCGAAACAGCTACTGTTGCTCCAGCTACCTTATTAGTGATTTATCTAGGTTTTCCTCCTGTTGCTATCTTTACCTTTTGTATTGCTGCTTTCGTATCTAAGCACTTAATTCACGCAATACCTACTGCTTTATTAGGTGTTCCAGGTGATACTCTGGCTGTCCCTTTACTTGAACCATGTTCGATCTTACGTCGCTTTGGTCTTCCGCATATTGCATTACAAAAAATGATTTCAGCCGGTGTAATTGCGTCATTCATATCAGTGCCGATCTCGGTTGGATTTGCAATGGTACTAGCACCTTACGGCGATATCATCAAAGCGTGGGCCGGACCTATCTTTACAGTTGTGGCAGTCGGTCTGGCGTATACTTCAACTGGCAGATGGTCTAGTATTTGTATGATTATACCTTTCGCCTTTTTTGCTCAGACTTTAAACAGAGTAGCTATTGATGTAACAGGAAAAGGTGTTGTCATTTGTATATTTTTAGGTATGGCTATGGGTCCTATGTTCGTAGATCTCTTAAGTGCCTTATCACCAGGTTACAGAATGCGAGTGGAGGCAGATTCTCCAAAAACCTTTTGGCTTGCTCCTGATTTAAAAACGTGGTCGGGCTATTTCCCTAATCCTTTAAAAGTATTATCTAGAAAGCAAAAATTATATACGCTGTATTCTGCTCTTTTTTCAGCGGTGACCTTTGCCAGCAGCGCAGTTGGAATTACAGTTTTAACAGGTGAGATTGTCCAGTCAAGAGTAAAAAGTTTTTATGAAAAGATGACAACAAGCGTTGCTATTATGAATGCTGCGACAGAGGGAACTTATCTTTGTGAAATTTTAATTCCTCTTGTGGCGTTTGGTCTTCCCTTAAGTTCGGTAGCTGCGGGAGCAGCATTTCCCTTGTTTAATGCACCGCCAGTATTTACGAGCAAACCGGTTGTTTATAATTTGCATACGTTAATGACGCCTGCTCAATTCCTTTGGTACGGACTGCTCGCTGTTACAATTGCTTCGATCATATCCTATCCGTTAGCCATGAATTATGCCCGGTCGGCAAGTGTTTGGGTAATGCGAAAAGTTAGCCAAGAAGCTCTTTTGACGATATTTTTTGGCTTATTTATTGTTCTCTGTTACTTTGAGACTCAAGGACTTGGAATTGTAATAGCTCTGCTTATGGGATTCTTCAGTGGAATATTGAGTAAATATTTTGGCATTAATACAGGCGTACAATTTATGGCTTACTTTGCTGCGCCCTGGATAACGTTACAGTTATTTGGAATGAAGTAAGACATACCAGAAGTTTTGGAGGGTTTCAGAATGCTGCAAAAAATTATGACCCATATACAGTTCAAAATGATAGGTGTAATTTGTCTAATTTTGATTGTGACCTTGGGGAGTGTTTCTCTTATTACTTACAAAAATACTGAGAAAACTATTTCAAAAAAAGTAGCTGAAAATCAACAGGCCATTGTACAAAATTATTCACAGGAAATTGAATCTGAATTTAATGTATTGTCAAGCTATGCTTACAATATTGCTACATCGGATCACATAACTAATACAGCTGATAAAACGCAAATTTCTCAACTATTGAGTGCTGAATTAAAGCGATTTCCGAGGTTCGATAATCTGTGGTATATTGATGTGAACGGCAATTCAGTTGATTCTTCTGGAAAGCAAGTGGTTAATGCAGATCGGGATTATGTGAAATTGGTAATACAGACCCAGAAGCCATATATTACGAATCCCTATATTTCAAAAGTGACCGGAAAACCAACTGTTTCAATTGTTTATCCGGTTTTTCGTAATGGCAAGATGGAAGGTATGATTAATGCAATTTATCAATCAGATAAAATTTTGGATAAGATTCAACAGGCGAAATTTGGACAGACAGGCTATGCTACTCTAGTAGGTGGCGATGGTGTTGTAGTCGCCGATGGAAAAAATTCTGAAACGGTTGGAACAATAAATTTTCTCAAGCAAGACATTCCCGCAGACTTAAATTTTGTTCGGAAAAATATTGATGAACGGGCTGTGACGGCTACAAAAGAGGCATTAAGTGGAAATATCGCTCAGAGTGCATATATCGGTTATGATAATGATTCCCGCTATGCCGTGTTTTGTCCTGTGCAATTGGGCGAACAGCAACGTTGGGCATTAATTATTACAACAGAAGCTAATGAGATATATGAAGATGCTAATCGTTTGTTGAAATGGACGTTGCTTATATCTTTTATTGGCTTAACTATCGCTGGAATAATTGCATATTTATTTGGAAGAAGATTCGTTGGGCCGATTTTGGCAATTAATCGAGAGATGGCCTTGGTTTCGCAAGGAAACTTAAGAAAACGTGATTTTTCTGTTACTAGCGATGATGAACTGGGGCAAATAGTGAGAAGCTTTTTGGTAATGAAGAATTCTATAATCGCTATAGTCGAAAAGGTACAATACGAATCTCAGCAAGTTGCGGCTTCGTCAGAGGAACTTACTGCTAGTGCTGAACAATCTGCCCAGGCAGCAAATCAAATTGCTTCATCAATTACAGAATTGGCGCAGGGAACCGAAGAACAGCATACTGAGGTAAGCGAGTCTTCTGCGATAATTGGGCAAATGTCAGAGGGTATTCAGAATGTGGTGGTAAATGCCAATGTGTTGTCGCAGCAGTCGAAGCAAGCTGATGAGACAGCAAAAGAAGGTGGTAAATCAGTAGCAAGGGCTGTCAAAAAGATGACGGAAATTGAATATATTGTTAGTAGTTCCGCACAAGTTATTGCCCAATTAGGTAAACGTTCTAAAGAAATAGGGCAAATTGTTGATACGATTTCTACAATTTCTGGTCAGACCAATCTCTTAGCTCTCAATGCTGCTATAGAGGCAGCAAGAGCTGGCGAACAAGGGCGAGGATTCGCAGTTGTTGCCGAGGAAGTTCGCCAATTGGCAGAACAATCTCAGGAGGCGGCAAAGAAAATCGCCCATTTAATTGGTGAAGTTCAGAGTGAGACAGATAAAGCTGTATCTGCTATGGAGGACGGCAAAAGGGAAGTCACGGAAGGTACAGACATTGTAAACGAAGCAGGTAAGGCTTTTCAGGACATTATTAGTCTTGTAACGAACTTGGCGAATCAGATTAGTGGATTTTCAGATACGATTATTCAATTGGGAAGAGGTAGTCAAAAAATTGTAGCGTCTGTTCAGCAAATTGATCATTTAGCGGCAGTGGCAACTGGGGAGGCGCAGACTGTTTCTGCAACGACCGAAGAGCAATCCGCTTCTATGGAGCAAATTGCGTCCGCAAGTCAAGGTCTTTCTCAACTAGCTCAAAATTTATTGGAATCCATTGGTAAATTTCACACAAGGTAGTCGTGAGCTGCTTTTTAAATTGGGCGGAAAAAATAAGAAGCATTAAGATTTATTACTATGTACCCTAGAGGATAGACACAAAAAAAGTGTGTCGCCAATAGGGTATTTTTGTATAATAGAAGCATTAGTTTTAAAGGTGGGAAACAATAAGTAACTACTGCTTTTTCTAAATTTTGTCGTTTTTTCTTTTGAAAAGGCACAATAAAAGGTTTTAGGTCCATTTTTTTGGTATAATACTATTAATAACCTTATAAATGGATGGAGACCGTTAAATGGAAATAACAGTTCTACAATTATTGGCGGATAAAATGGAAAGTCTTACTTCTGCCCAACGGAAAGTAGCCGACTATATTTTAAAAAATCCAACGGAAATAACATTCCTGACCATTGAACAATTGGCGGGACTTGTCGGAGTTAGTGTTGCCACTATTATGCGGCTGGCGTATGCGCTCGGGTATACTGGATATACGCAGTTTCAAAGGGCATTGCAGGAAATGCTGCGTAACCGGGTTGCGGCACCACCGACAAGATTAGAAGCAAATGTAAAAAAGCTGGGGAAAAATAAACTATTAATCGGGTGTGCTGAAATTCAGATAAATAATATTCAAAAGACAGTAGGATTTTTATCGGATGAGGTGATCAGTAAGGCTCTTGATTTTATTTTTGCAGCAAAGAAAATATATATTATCGGAGTTAGAGGAAGTTCTGCAGCAGCGACCTACTTGAATGAAGGACTAAATCGCCTTGGCATTGATTGTGAGTTGTTGATCCCTGACTCCGGACGCTTGCAAGCTATATTAGCTAGACTTTCCTCAGAGGATTTGGTTATTGCTATTGGTTTGCCACGGTATGCAAAAAGAACTGTCGAAGTTGTTCGTGTTGCGAAAAATAAGGGGGCGAGACTTTTATCTATCACAGATGGTTATTCATCGCCATTGGCACTTTTATCTGATTGTTTCCTAGCTTGTTCTTTTGAAAGTTTGTCATTTCATAATTCCGAAATAGGTACTATGTTTGTGGCTGACTTTTTGATTACGGGAGTGGCTATCAGGGATTCACCGAAAACAAAGAGTCAACTGGAAAAACTTGAACAAGTCATACATGAAATGGATCCTAACATTATGAATTAATTTGCTAATTCATCTTGAAGTTTAGTACGAAAAATAGCTACTTAGCTACTTTCTATACGTGGAAGTAGCTATTTTATTTTTATGATAGGTAATGTGGCATAAATACGAAGGTATTTTAAACTTATAATTTGTAATATTATAAAGTTTTGCATATTTTCAGTTTACAAAATTTCAAAAACGGAGTATACTTATTGTAGTAATTTTTTTTACAATACAAAAATTATAGTAAAATTTACAACAAAAAAGTTTTGAAGTGATATTAAACAATGCAAAAAAGAGGTGAAAGTATGAGCTTGAAAATCGAAACAAAACGCTGCAAAGGCTGCGGCATTTGCGTAACCTTTTGCCCCAAAGCAGTACTCAAAGTAAACGAAATTGAAAAAGTAGAAATTCTTGACGAATCCAAATGCATTAGCTGCAAACAGTGTGAACTGCGCTGTCCAGACTACGCCATATTCGTTGAAAAATAAAAGGAGTGAACTTTTCTATGGCAACTGTCCTCATGCAAGGCAATCAGGCCTGCGCTGAAGGAGCCATTGCTGCTGGTGCCCGTTTCTTTGGTGGCTATCCCATTACGCCGTCCACAGAAATCGCCGAGCTCATGGCTAAACGTCTCCCCCAAGTAGGCGGTAAATTTATTCAAATGGAAGATGAAATTTCCGGTATCGGTGTGATTATTGGTGCCTCTCTCGCAGGCAAAAAAGTCTTAACAGCCACAAGCGGCCCCGGCTTTTCCTTAAAACAAGAACTCATTGGCTACGCCGCCATCGCCGAAGTCCCCATCGTCATTGCCAATGTCCAGCGCGTCGGTCCGTCGACAGGTCAGCCAACGTCCCCTTCTCAGGCCGACATCATGCAAGCCCGTTGGGGAACACACGGCGATCATTCCATCATTGCTCTCACGCCGTCCAGTGTACCCGAAACATTTACCTTAACCTTGCGGGCTTATGAACTCTCCGAAAAATACCGCGTTCCCGTTATCATGCTCATGGACGAAATCGTCGGTCATATGCGCGAAAAAATTGAACTGCCTGATAGCTATGACAGCATCCAGCAGCCCATGCGCAAACAACCGACAGAAAAGCCATCCAAAAACTATCAGGCCTATCATGCCGACAGCGATAAAATCTGTCCCATGCCGCCCTTTGGCGCCGGCTACCGCTACCATGTCACCGGACTCATTCATGACGAAAGCGGTTTCCCCAACGGTTCCCCCGCCGCCACCGTTGCCCAGATGGATCGCTTAAACCAAAAACTGTCCGACAATCTCGCTGACATTGTCACTTATGAAGAATATCGTCTCGAAGATGCCGACTATGCTGTTGTCGCCTTCGGCGGTACAGCCCGTACAGCCTATGCAGCCATTGATCAAGCCCGGGATCAAGGTATCAAAATCGGACTCTTCCGTCCCATTACCATTTGGCCCTTTGCCCAAAAGCAAATCGAAGCGCTTGCCACACGCGTCAAAAAGATCCTTGTAGCCGAACTCAACTGCGGCCAGTATGTCGGCGAAGTCCAAAAAGCCGTAGGCGGGAAAATCCCCGTCATTTCCTATACGAAATATAACAATGAAGCCATCACTCCCGCCGAACTACTCAGCGGTCTTGTCAAACTCAGCGGGGAGGAGAAATAATCATGAACATGGAACAACTCGTACAAAAATATTATCGTCAGAATCACTTGCCTCACATGTGGTGTCCCGGCTGCGGCAACGGCATAGTCACAAGTGCCGCAGTCAAAGCCATCGATAA
>NZ_JAHGVE010000042.1 GCF_018835585.1 Pelorhabdus rhamnosifermentans | reverse complement strand
GGTCTTGGTATATTTGCGTAGCATCCGATGAAACCCTTCCACCGCATTGGTGGTATAAATGAGCCGCCGGACTTCTTCCGGATACTTAAAATAGGTGGAAAGCTCTGTCCAATTTGCCTCCCAGGACTTCACAATTTGAGAATATTTCTTGCCCCAGGTCTCGCGAAATTCCTCTAGTCGGTACGCGGCATCATCTAAGGAAAGTGCTGAATCAATTTCGCTAAAGCGATACATTTTTGTTATCAGTATTTCAAGGGCAAAATTTCTGAAAGAAGTCTTTTGAAAATTGTGCAAAAATTTATGTCTCCAATACGTCCTGGCAGAGTATTTGAAAGATATCAAAATATTAAAAATGCTGTCGGGTTTGCATATAGAATTTCTTAACAACAACTCTTCATATCTGCATGTTGTACAGATGGCTTACATCCTTTAGTTTTAAAATATCTGGATGATTTGCATCGGCAAATCCAACTAATGGCTCGCCCCATTGGGATGTAATGCCCGGCTTTCTCTGATATTCCTGCACATAGTTTTGAATCATAGTCGTTATTTTTTTTTGAAATTCATTATAAGTTCCTTTCCATTAGTATAATTGATTATAAATCCCAAGGACCATTTCTTTGCTAAGCTCAGCGTAATTATTAGCCATTAATCTACCCTGTTTTTCCATTACACTTTCAGTAAAAAGAATTAGGTCTTCTCTTACTACCCCATATTCATGCAATGATTTTTTCTGAAGGATTCTATTTAATAATTTCTCCATTTCATCATATACTTTATCTTCTGCACAACCAAGAAGCTTTACTAGTATGTTATTTAATCTTTTGATTTTTCCCGTAGGATTGAGTCTCATGTAGGTCTTGAAAACGCCTATAAGCATCGCATAATTGGACTCTCCATGAGGTACATGATAAATCGCACCAAGCGGATAACTCATAGCGTGTACTGCCCCACACCCTGCATTACCAAAAGCGACACCCGCATAAGTACTGGCAATTAAAAAATCATTTAGTAAGGGTATTCTAGCTGCTTCTCCATTCGTTGCTATCTTCTGATATCCAGAAATAATCATTTCAATGGCCTGTATAGAAAAGATTTCTGTAAAAGGAGAAGCCTTTGGTGACAAATACGATTCCATCGCGTGAACCAGTGCATCGATAGAACTTGTTGCAAAAAATTCGAAAGGCAAATCATGCAATAACTCAGGTATTAATACTGCTTTATCTGCAAACAATGCCGGGACTGCCAATCCCATTTTTGTATGACGAGATTTTAATGCCAAAATAGAAATATTGGTCACTTCACTACCTGTACCACAGGTGGTAGGAAGAATGAGTAATTCCTTATCCTTTACACCGGGTATAATATGATCATATAAATCTAATACAGGAGACACAGTCTTAAGTGCAAATAATTTTGCTACGTCAATAACTGTACCGCCTCCTATGGCCACGACTCTCTTATAGTCAATATTTTTCACATCGGTATACATAGCTTCAACCATATCATCACTTGGCTCACCCTGGCCATAGGTACGGATATAAATTACGGCAGCATCTTTTATTAAGCTTTCAAAATGGGCTACGTAAGTATGGGTGCTAGTAATAATTAAATCGCCAGCACCAATTTTACAATTTTTAACAAATTCTCTACAAGTATCGAATAATACAATATTTGGGACTAAACTAAATTCTTTCATACCCTACTCTCCTGCATACAATTTTTTAGGTGCAGATATAAGCACACCTTTACTTCGAAGTAGTATTTAATTTTGCTGCTAACGAACATTCTTCAAATTAAAAATATAATGTCTTATTCATTTCGTTTTTAATTTATATGTATTTTAGCATTATTTTTTCAGGCATTCAATAAGATCTTAACCTAAATATTTTCTCGTTTTTCGTGCTAGACAACGAATTATCATTGTTTTATACTTTCTATATCATGTTGAATTTTTTCAAGAAAGGACGGAATAGTTCATTGACTTTAAAATTTTTTTATGAAAAATTCAAAAAAAAACATCAGTTACAATTAATCGCTGGCGAAAAAGGTATTCATTCTGTAGTGAAATGGATTTATCTTTTAGAAGATTTAAAGAATATCCATTTCATTCGTGGTGGAGAACTCATTATTACAACGGGGCTTGCCAATAATTATGACAATTGGCTTGAAGAACTCGTCCATGCTATGGACGGAAAAGACGTAAGTGGTATCATTTTAAATATGGGAAATTATATTAAGGAAATACCGGAATCACTAATTGATTATTGCAACCTTATGGGATTTCCACTTCTCACCATGCCGTGGGAGATACATATTGCTGATATTATGCAAGATTGCTGTAATCATGTCATGAAAGAGCAGCAAGAAGAAGAATATCTTAGTAAAACCTTTGCTAATGCCATGTTCTGCAATACGGTTGACAGTGCCTTTATTACTGAATATGAAGACATGAATCAGTATCCAAATTTCGCCTATGGAATTATAGCCTTAAAAAATGTTTCTAACAACCGATTAATAGCTATTTTAAATCAAGCTGAACAGAAATATTTGCTCCTAACAAAAAAAAGTACACATTATGCCGTCTTATATCACACAACTGAAACTGCTTTTCATTCTACAGTAGATTTCTTACATAAATCATTATTATCAGATGGTATTTACTACGGTATTGCTACTCTTGGTCAAAGCATAGAATCTCTATTTGCCAAACGCATAGAGGCGGACAAAGCACTTCAAGTGGCAAGCGCTAAAAAAGAAACTTACTGTTTCTATAATGATTTAGGACTTTATCAAATTGTATTAAGTATTTCGGATGAAGCTATATTAGAAAATCTGTATACCCAGTCTCTGAAAGCAATTATAGACTACGACCAAAAACATCATTCCAATTACTTAGAAATTCTGCGCTATTATATTGAATTCAATTCTAGTGTACAGTTAGTTGCTGAGCATACTTTTACTCACCGCAATACTATTAACTATCGCATTGCAAAAATCAAAGAATTGCTTCACAGTGATTTGTCATCTATGGAAGAACGTTGTCGTATCCAGCTTGCCTTTTGTATCTATGACTTAAAATGCCAAACCGCCGAAATTCCATTTTAAGACTAAACCGCACTTGGTATTCTTTACACACTTCCGGCCTTGGCTAGAAAACAACTATACAACAATAAATTTTGTCTTTACAATTGCCGTTCAAGGGAAAACCCCTCTAAGTCTTTTAGCCCTAACAACCCTGTCCAATGCTAATATATAGGCCGCCATACGCATTGATACATTCTTTTCAATATGAATTTTCCAAATGTCATCAAATGATTTTTTCATAATCTTTTTCAGATTATTATTAATATAATCTTCATCCCACATAAAAGATTCTTGATTTTGTACCCATTCAAAGTAGGATACTACTACTCCACCCGCATTAGCCAAAATATCAGGAACGATCTTTGTTCCTTTTATATCTAAAACCTCGTCGGCTTCTTTAGCGGTTGGGCCATTAGCCGCTTCAACGATTATTTTGGCACGAATACGATCGGCATTATCACCATTTATTTGATTTTCAAGTGCTGCCGGACAAAGAACATCTACATCCAGAGCAAGCAATTCGTCATTTGTAATAATTTCAATATCATCTTCTTGATAGCCCGCCAACGATTTTCCATTTTCCGCAGCATACTTAATTGCTGCCTCAATATTGATACCCGTTTTTTTGTACAGCGCACAAAACGCATCGCCAATTCCGACAATTTTACAGCCTTGTTTTTGTATTAATTTAGCAGTGACACTACCTACATTTCCAAAGCCTTGCACAGCAACTGTCATATTTTTAGGATCACAATTAATTTTTTCTAACAAGTTTAAAAGCGTGAACATCACGCCGCGACCGGTAGCCTCATTTCTTCCTAATGAACCGCCTATTTCTAAAGGTTTCCCTGTTACAACCGCCGGAACTGCATAACCTTTAATCATGCTAAAGGTGTCCATAATCCAAGCCATAATCTTGGCATCTGTATTGACATCCGGCGCCGGAATATCTTTTTCAGGTCCTAATACCGGCAAAATCATTGCGGTATAGCGCCGAACCATCTTTCTTAATTCATTCTCTGTCAATTTGGCGGGATCAACCTTGATCCCGCCTTTTGCACCGCCATAAGGAATATTTACTACAGCACATTTCCATGTCATCCAAGCGGCCAATGCTTTTACTTCATCAATATTCGAATCCGGGTGAAACCGAATTCCCCCTTTGCATGGTCCCCGTGTACTACTATGTTGTACACGATAACCTTCAAAAACTTCGGTATGTCCATCATCCATAACAACCGGTACGGAGACAACCAATTGCCGTTCTGGAAATCTTAACGTGATATAATCGTTTTTCTGCAATCCCAGTTTTATCGCGGCATCATCTAAAACCCGAAGCATATTTTGATAAGGATTGTACTCTTTATTCATTATCTGGCTCCTACATACATTTTTTAATAGCATTTTCTAAGATTTTAAGTCCGGCATCTAATTGCTCATCTGTAATGACCAGCGGGGCCAAAAAGCGCAGCACATTTTTGTAAACACCTGCATTTTCAATAATTAATCCATTTTGTGCACACATTTGGACTACCTTTCCAACTAATTCAGGATTAGGGGCTTTGGTCGCCTGATCTTTAACAAGTTCAAGACCGATCATAGCGCCTAGTCCACGCACATCGCCAATGACAGGATAATTTTTTTGCCAAATTTTATAAGTAGCAGTTACTTTTTGACCAATTTTCATCGCACGCTCTGCCAAATGTTTCTTTTCCATAATGTCAATGGTTTTCAAAGCAGCTGCACAAGACAGTGCGTTGCCACAGTATGTACCGCCGATAATACCAGGTGTTACGCCTTCCATAATTTCGCTTCGTGCAATAACTGCACTAAGTGGAAGTCCGGCGGCAATCGACTTCGCTGTTGCTATAATATCTGGTGTACACCCAACTTCCACCCAATACTCTGATGCAAACATTTTACCGGTACGACAAAATCCACTTTGTACTTCATCGGCAATCATTATAATTCCATATTCATCACAAATTTTACGAACGGCTTTTACCCACTCAATGGGTGCGGGTATAAATCCCCCTTCCCCTTGGAGGGGTTCTAATACCATAGCTGCAATTTGATTTGCTGGTGAACACTCTTCAAATACTTTATAAATTGATTTTACATAAAAATCAATTGCCTGCGATTCTGTCATACCTTCCGGCTTCCGATACAAATACGGATATTCTGCACGATAGATGCCATCCGGAAATGGTCCCATGCCAATAGCATAAGCTTTCTTGGACGTCATAGCCATTGTAAGCATTGTTCTGCCATGGAAGGCGCCTGAAAACACAATAATATTGGGTCTTCCCGTATATGATTTTGCAATTTTAACTGCATTTTCATCTGCCTCTGCACCACTGTTAGATAGGAAGGTTCTTCTTTTTTCACCCTTTACAGGTACGATGGAATTTAACTTTTCTGCTAATTCTACATACCCTTTATGTGTCACAATATTAAACATGCCGTGAAAGTACTTTTCTGACTGTTCTTTTACAGCTTCTATAATCTCAGGTTGACTGTAGCCAACATTGAGAACACCAACCCCCCCTACCCAATCAAGGAAGATATTCCCATCTACATCTTCAATCATTGCGCCTTCTCCACGTTCAATCACTACTGGATAGGCACAGCCTACGGCTGTCGCAGTAGCTTCTGCTCTGCGATTCATTAATGCTTGTGCCTTTGGGCCAGGCACTATTTCTGTAATAATTTTTGGCAATGCATCTCTTAACATAATTAACCCTACCTTTCTGATATAACCTTCTTTTACTTTACGCCTTTAAACAATATGCATAATAGCACTATTCTTACAGGCATACAATGAGCTTCAAGCCTAAATATTTTCCTGTTTTTCGTGCTATTCGACGAATTCATAGTGGCGGCTGTTCACATTTCGTCTGAATTACAAAATCAGCCTTCTCATGAACTATCCCAATTTTAAATAATTTATATAACAGATACAGACCGCCGTACCAAGCTGGTGCAACATATAGACCAACTAAATTATCATGATCATATCCCATGCCCAAAGTTACAGCAAGCATAAAAAGACCTACTAAATAATTAGCGTATGGATAAAACGGCATAGGGTATTTCAGGTTGGCAACCTGCTCTTTATTTAGACCTTTACGCCATTTGTACTGAATATACATAATTAAGGACCATGTCCACATACAACCCGTTGTCGTAATAGCTGACATATAATAAAACACACTATCAGGAAATACATAGTTTAAATAAACGCCTATCAGACAAACCGCACTTGACAACAAAATACCATTGGCCGGCACTTGATTGGCAGACAACTTACTCAGGATTGCGGGAGCTTCTTTCCGTAATGCCAGCCCATACAACATTCGTCCACAAACATACATCGCACTATTGAGACAAGAAGCTGCCGACGACATAATGACAAAATTAATAATGGATGCTGCATATGGAATTCCTGCTTTCTCGAATATCATAACAAACGGACTGACACCTTTGGGTAATGTATCATAAGGAAAAATAGACAATATGACAACCATAGAGCCGACGTAGAAAATAAGCACCCGCCAAAACACTTTATCAATAGCGGACTTCAGTGAAGCTTCCGGGTCGGCAGCTTCACCTGCGGTAATCCCGATCAGTTCAACTCCTGAATAAGCAAATACCACCATTACCAACGCCTTGGCAACTCCTAGCCAGCCGAAAGGCATGAAACCGCCTTGAGACCATAAATTAGAGAAACCAGTTGCTATACCATCATTACCTAACCCAAATAGGATCATGGCCAAACCGACAAAAAGCATGGCTATAATGGTAATAACTTTAATCAAAGCAAACCAAAATTCGAATTCGCCATAATATTTAACTGAAACTAAATTAATGATAAGAACAACAGCCAAACAAATTAAAGCCGGAATCCACTGTTCGATATCCGGTGACCAATATTTCATATACATGCCTACAGCGGAAATTTCGCACATAGCTAGAACAACCCATTGATACCAATAATTCCACCCAGTAATAAAAGAAGTCAGAGGCCCACAAAAAACTCTTGCATAACCAGCAAAAGAAGCCGAAACGGGATTTTCAACAGCCACTTCACCAAGTGCACGTAGCACAAAATACATCACTATACCACCAATAAGATACGCTAAAGTAAGCGCAGGTCCTGCCATCTTACTTGCTTGAGCCGACCCCATAAACAAGGCAACACCAATCACACCGCCAATAGCAATAAGTTGTATGTGTCTATCTTTAAGATCTTTTTTTAGATTTTCTTCTTCTAAAAATTCCGATTCCAGTTGCAACGAGTTACTACTCATCATATTTCCTCCTTTAATCACGATGATTTCATCAAAACAAAAAAGCGCTTGTGAACAACCTCATTCGTTGTCGACAAGCGCCTTTGCTTGAAATATATTTTGATGGTCTTTAATCCCTAAATGACCTCCTTCCATAGGAAATACTCAATAAAATAAAATTGCTGAATAAATTCCTTGAAGGAAGATATTCAGCATCATTGCTGATACGTAATTTATACGTTTTATGTTTATGTATAAAGAGTATCAGATACATCTCACTACGTCTATGTGAGCCTATTACAGAATATGTTGCGTTCTTTTGTGATACATTCACTTTTAGATTTACAAATCATGAAGAAGTACATTACTAGACAAGAGTTTTCCTATGATAACCCCTAACTGCAGAGTCAGCCGTTCATAAGGATCGTCAAAATGCCTGCCCGTGATCTCTTGAATTTTTTTTAATCGATAATCCAAGGTATTACGATGAATAAACAAACTCTGGGCAGCTTGTGCCGCATTGCAATTTTCCTTGAAATAAACGAATAAACTAGCTGCCATATCCATGTGATGCTGCTTATCGTATTCATCGAGCGGTTGAATGACTTCATTATAATATTCAGCTAACTTGTCAAATTCAAATTCAAATAATAACTTATATACACCTAACTGATCATAAGAATAGACAGGTTTGGTAGTCAGCTTTAATTCAGCAAACTTCAAGACCTTAAGAGCTTGTAAATAGCTTTTTCTAGCAACCCGAACATTATCAATTTTACCGCCTAAAGCAGCAGTAACCTCCAGCCCAGATATTCTGGCAGTCAGTTTTTTCAATATTTCCATTAAAAGAGCACTATTGTGCAAATCATCTCTACTTTGATGATTACAAGGCATAAGAAAAACAACGTTATCCGCCCACGACATTAGTAAATTTTTTCTGTCCGGCGTATTTAAACTGTCACAAATAATTTCTTCAAATCTTGCGTTAAGGGCGACTAAAGATTCCCCGCTCTTGATCTTCTGTATTTGTGAAAATTTAACCAAATTCACAGGCCTGATGATAGCCACCTGATATGGCTTGGTTAAATCATAACCAAAATATGCAGCTCGCTGAATTAACACTTTAGGGTCAACCAGAGGACAAAATAATAACTGTTCGAAAAAATCTTTAATAGATTGTTGTTCGGTCTGCTTAATAACAATATAGCTACATATCTCCTGTGTTATCTCAATAATTTTTACTTCCCAAGGCAGTTCGAAAATTGGGAAGTTTGCTCGATTTGCCAAATGAATAACCTCATCAGGAATATTTTGAATATAAGGACCGATATTAATAATCAATCCTGCTAGTTTCTTTTTAATAATCTCACGTACAATAACTTTAAGTTTATTGATATCGCCATTCAACCCCATACCCGTGATAATCAACAGTTCCCCTCCCTGCACCCAGGGAATAACATCAGGCAAGTCAAGAAAATGCACCCACCGTATCATTCGGTCCAACCCAGTTTTTCCAGCAACAATATTGAGCTTAGCCATTGAAGGTAGCTTGATAATTTCTCGGCAACTGACCATGATCGTCATCCTCTCCATTCTTTGGTATAAAAGTATTTGTTGTAATATCACACTATACTACCCTCAATTGGGTAATACAATTAGCTATCTCTGTCTTGTAAACTATATTACAAAGTAGCAATCACTCAAACAGATAGGCTTCTCGCACCACCTTATTTCACACGTTTCAACAAAAGGCAACTTTTTCCTTCTTGAAGTGCCAAATATCACCATGAAATTACAGAGATCATCTAATTTGGTTCTAACAAAAAAGCATATATATTTTTTCATCTCCTACCGCACCCTGGCAACCAGCTAACGCCCCTGTCATAGTCCGTAACAAACAATTATTATCCGTATATGACAAGCCGCTGATTTAGTATCCGCCAACGTGCCCTTAAAGGAAAGACTTGACTGGAATAGAAGCTAAGACAGGTCTTTCTGCTACGTAAAAGTTATCAAAATGTACAAAAAGCGGCACGGCTCAGAATCTCTGAAGCCTTGCCATTACTATATTCTTTATGGTGCACTCGGGACCCCGGCACAGGGTTTAGGAAGGCAGTAATTTCAATATTTAAGCATAAGATAAGCATGGACATCGCTAGAAAATAGCCATTTTACTACCTCCTGAATGGCATCAATCACCGTTCCTAATGGGCGGACTTCGATTTTTCATGGCGGTAAATCTTGTTTCAATCATGCTTCAAAAGAAATTATCTCTGCATGTCCGTGAGACCTCCCCGGGTAAGAACGCAGTCTTTCACTCCATCTACCTGCCACATCCAAAGTACAGACTTTCGGATAGTTTAGGGCTTTGATTTGAGTGGAAATCTCACCCAGCCTGCTTCGCCTTATATGTGATTTCTATTCGTCAGGCCAAAGTTTTGCCGCCGGCTTCCTCCAGATTCTACCTCGCGATGGACAACCTTGCCTTAGGCTATACGCTTGGCACTATCTACCCGCGCTCAGGACTTTCACCTGTTAAACTACGTCCATGCCAGGCGAACCGCAAACGGCTATTTGTCCATTATTAGACAAATAGCCGTTTCCTATTATTGTAAAAAAAGCGGGATTTACATGGTGGAGGCGAACCGTCGCCTTGCAAACCCACCTTATTCTATTACCATTCACATCATTTAGGATTAACCGGAAAACAGCGGCTTTTTTCTTAATATGTTCCCACATACATACTGCCATTTGATAGACAGACGATACTGATACGCGAAAATAGAAGTTTTCCGATAGGGTTCGACCTTCTAAATGCAAGAAGGTCGCGTTAATTTTGAGTCCTATATTTTTACGCAAAAAAGCAATAATGCTTTAAAACATTCAGACTTTGCAAGCACTGCTTATACAGTACTTGCAAAGTAAACTATATCACCGAAAGTTCCCATAGGTACAATGATGCAACAGAACCATACGGCGAATACCTTTTTCTATACCTATCAAACTTTTCCTTGGTGAGCACTTTAAGGCCATATAAATTCATCATTCCTCTACGAACGGCCAAATCCCCATAGCTTACAACATCAGGCCGACATAGTGAAAAAATCAGCAACATTTCAGCAGTCCAAACACCAACTCCATGCAGTGAAGAAAGTTTTTTTATTATCTCTTCATCACTCAACGTATGGAGTTTATCAAAATTCACCACACCAGCTATAGTAGCATTTGCAAATTCCTGTACATATCCGGCTTTTCTTATGGATATACCGCAACTTTGAATGTCAGTCAGGCTTACCCTTACAATGTTTTCTGGCGTTATTCTTCCAACGATAACAGATAACCTGTTCCAGACTGTCTCAGCAGCCTTCTTCGAGATTTGCTGACTAACAATGCTTGAAACAAGTGCAGTAAACGGATCTGGTGTAATTTCACGTTGTATCATGCCAATGCTATCAATCGCTGCAGCAAGCTTTTTATCCTTGCGTTTTAAATGTGCTATTTCATTCGATCCATACTCAAAAATCTGCATATTCGTGTCTATTCTCCATTTTGAGCAATCTATTTTTCAATTCAAGCCCTCCACGGTAACCTACTAATGAGCCATTGGCGCTGATAACACGGTGACAGGGAATGAATATCGGAATTGGATTACGGTTATTTGCTAGTCCTACAGCACGCGCAGCATTAGGGTTACCAATTTTTTCAGCTACACTCTTATAGCTTACTGTTTTACCGTATGGTATTTCGCATAGACTTGTCCAAACCTGTTTCATAAAGACTGTGCCGCCAGGTTCAAGGGGCAGAAAAAAGTTTGTAAGATTGCTCACAAGATAGTTTTGAAGCTGCTGTGCTGCTTCTTTTAGGATTGGCGCTTCATATATTTCCATATCTTGAGGCCAGTTGCCGTTTGGAAAATACAAGTTAGTGATTCTTCCATTTTTTTCAGCTATACCAATTTTGCCAATGTCCGTTTCATAAAAATATATAGACACAATCAATCATCTCGACTTTTCCTATATTCATTTGGTGTATACCCAGTCTGTTCTTTAAAACATTTATAAAAGTTAGACAAGCTTTTAAATCCCACTGTATAGGCAATCTCAAGAATGCTTAGATCTTCTTGCTTTAATAATTCTAATGCGTTGCCTACTCTTACCTTAGTAATGTACTGTGTAAGAGTAAGACCACTATACCGCTTAAAAAGTCTAATCAAGTGGTTTTTACTAACCCCAAGTTGTTTTGAAATATAACTTACATCAATTTGATGATTATAATCTGCGTCAATTATATCTTTAGTCTTTTTTACAAGTTCTAACTCGGGTTCGAAAACTACTTTATCGGGACAACACCTTTTGCACGCGCGAAATTCACTTTCCACTGCCCCTGCTATGTGATCAAAGAAAACTACATTGTCGCGAACAGGAGTTTTCGACTTACATGACGGTTTGCAAAAGATTCCTGTTGTCCTTACTCCATAGAAAAAAATACCGTCATATCTTCTGTCGCAGCTCACAACAGCTTGCCATTTCTCATCATCAGAAATACTGCTAGACTCTTTCATAAATTAACCCTCTCAGTGTTCATCTATAAAATTTTGCAGTTCATCGTGCCAGGCATCAGGCTCAAAAGTACCAATTCCGGTTTCCTCTCCAAATAAAAGATCTACGATGTACCGTGGCGTTTTTCCTCCGATATGCATCGCTTTAATGCAGGAAACACAGTAAACCACTACATTTTCACATGGCATTTCATTTGCCCGTTTTTTCATCTGCTCTTTGACAAATCCCGCAGGCAAAGTGCCGTAAAAACTGTCTCCACAGCAGGTTGCTTTGGTACAAGTATTTTCGGATTCAACAATTGTTATATTCATTCTCTCCAGGAGCTTTCTTATGGCAGCATGTACCCTTTCCTGTGTGCGTGTAGGGCAGGCATCGTGTACGGTCATTTCAATGCCCCTATAGTCAGGAAATGAAAATAATTTGCTTTCAGCTAATATCTCCCATAACGATATAGTAGATATTCCATGATAAAGCTCTCTGTATCGTTTGTCACAGCCTGCACAGGTGTTAATTACCTGAGTGCCATCTTTAAGTTGAGGTTCATGCCTGCAACAAATCAGGTGTTCAGGAATGTCTCCTAAATTCTTATTTAAAAACTCTAATACTTTCTTAGCAAGCTCCGGCTTATAGATCATAAGTGCACAGCCAGGTGCATAAACGTGTCTCATTATAATCCCTCCACCAAATTCTAGTACACAAACATATTTTACAGTAAATGAAACTATAAATCTTCCTATATTCCACCATGTAATTTATATAAATTTCTTCTATTAGTGGGGTTTTCCCTGGGCTTTTGCATGTTTGACAGTGTTTCACTGGCATACAATGATGGTCTGGAGCGCAGAGAGGGATGATTGTCACCCTTGCCTCTGCTAAATCTTTTGCAGCACTCCATATCTCAGACATTTTTCTCAACCTCCATCACAAATACGGGTATTTTCATTACCGGAGCCGTTGGTCAACTAACTTTCTGCCTATAATAGTACAAAATTCAGCGTAAAAGCACACAAAGCATATAAAGCTGCATTTTCTCGAATAACCATAAAATGATAAAATCAATTTAACCCGTGAACATCGAGCCTTAAAGAACAATGAAATACTGGAAAGGTTGGGATGGAATAGTGCTGAACAAGAGCTTAAGTGAAAGCAAAAAAAGATTAGATGCAATTAATCAGGCACCAGCGAAACAAAGAAGTTTTGAAGACCGTCACCGCCGAATTACCCTCTATTTAGAGAACGATGTATATGCCGACCTGCAATTACTGCGCGGTTCGGGAACTAGTCAGTCACAGATTGTCAACGACGCTTTAAAAGCTCACATGAGTACATTATCAAAGCTTTAAAGCAACAAATAGCCGTTATCCATTTTTAGGATAACGGCCTTTCCATTCATCGTCTCTATGAGTAGCAACACTTGACAATAGTATTTTAAAGGGTTAGATTTATTAGTATATTGGTGGAGATAAAAACACTGTTTTGGTTGGTAGTCCAAACACATATTCCATATGTCAGTAACCTTCCCCCTCCTGGGGTCGTCCATTCTCTTATGCTGCCAATATAACAGGAGGGAAAAAATTGAATATCAAACTTACTCTTTTCTTTGATGGTGCTTTCTGGACTGCTCTATTTGAGAGAAGCAATTTGGAACATTATGAAGTATCAAAAGTAGTTTTCCACACAGAACCTAGTAACCAAGAGGTGCTGGACTATGTCCTCCATGTAGTGGTCAAGCATTTTTGTAACACTTGAGTCTACTTTTTTCACGTTTAAACCTTGCCTCAAATGGAGTCAGATTGTTGTTGTAAGAATGTGGTCTCACATGGTTATACCAAATATATGCAAAATCATTGACAGCTTGATCGAGTTCCTCTTCTGAATGGTAGTAATGCAAATTGAGCTTTTCGTTTTTTAGTGTATTGTAATATCTTTCCATTGGTGCATTATCATAGGGATACCCGGCTTTACTAAGCCTAACTGCTTATTCATATACTTATGGACTGTGGTCTTGCTTAAATAGATGTTTTCTCGCGCTAAAAATACGCGCATTATGCGATGGCCTATCACACCATTCGTATCATGATACAGTTTTGTAATGACTTCAAAAATCCTTACTTTTTCACTGCGATCTTTAGTTTCCTTACTTCTGAGGAAATTATAATAAGCGTTTGGGCTTAGCTCAAATTTTCTTAAAAGCCACCTAAGCCCAAATTCTTGGTGATATCTTTCAATAAATTGATAAACTCTTATTCGATTTCCTTCGCAAAGAATGCCGCCGCTTTTTTTAAGAAGCGATTTTCCTTTTCCATTTCTTCTAGCTGCTTTCTTAATTTTAGGTTCTCTTTCATATAATCATATTCTGTTTGGCTGCTTTCCGTTGTTTGGCATTCTTCGCGATATAGTTTAGTCCATTTTGATATAGCTGCTTTTGATGCGCCGTATTCATCAGCTAACCCTTTTAAGCTTCGTCCTTCTTCTAAATGAAGGCGAATGATTTTCTTCTTAAATTCTTCATCATATTATTTCATTTTTATCCCTCTTTTTCTGATAGATTCATTTTAATCTATTAGACAGAGGTGTTACAACTTCACTATACCACTACAAACAGTCCGTGTCTTGTAACAAGTGAAAAGTACCATTAAAAAGAAGCAATTGGTACACCTTTGCATCTTGTAACTAGTCACTTACGAAAAAAATACTGCATCTTAGATGCGTAATTTATTTTATCATAGATATATTTCTTAATTATCTCAGGAGCGTTATTGAATATTATCTCATTACGCTTAAGTACTTTTTCAACAGTAACTCCATATTTACGACACATTTTTCCTTCCAGGCATATATCTAAAGTTAACGGCTGCAACCTATCCATAATTGCTGCGCATAAAGCTTCTTTGGACTCCATCTTCTCGAACTCCTGCCATAGTTCTGAAAACTCTGTTGCTTGTTCAAATGGAAGTAATGAAAATATTTTTTCAGCTGACTTTTTCTCACGATATTCTTTATCTAAGTTAGCCTTCTCATTATATGCAAATGTATCACCTGCATATATTTCAATTATGTCATGAATCAAGGTCATTTTTAGTGTTTTCAGTATGTCTAATCCTTCAAAGTACTCTGAAAGAACAATCACCATCATTGCAAGATGCCAGGAGTGCTCCGAATCATTTTCTAGCCGTGAGCCATCAACTAGGTAGTTTTGACGGAAAACAGTTTTCAATTTATCAATTTTTATCAAAAAATCCATTTGTTGTTCTAAACGTGTAAGGTTCATTACAATCCTCCATTTTCATCCGATTTATATTCCTAATACGAAGGTTGAATGACAGATAAACACTCTCTATATCAGGCAAGACCAAAAAGAATGCGGAGAGAATTCTCTCCGCAATTCCTAGGTATGAGTTTAAACACAACCCCCACCTTCGATGTTGTCGTTTTCAAAATAGCCCTTTAGTATCAATTTTTTAACTGCTATACGGTTATCTAAAACAGGTTGAGGAATAAGGAAGCATAGTCCATTTGCTTCTTCTTAGCACCGAAGTTTCTTAGTTACATAATAAATGTTTTCCCCCAGTATTTCTGCCTGCTTTAATCTTTTATCCTGTTTTAGTATATCACCAGGCTCACTTGCGGTTGCAGTCACTCCATTTAATTCTCCTGGAACACAAATCATGCCACACGATAACATCCAAGTATACATTGCATTTAGAGCTATTGTTTGTCCACCACATGTTCCAGCTCCAACAGCAATTCCACCTCCAACTTTCCCCTTTAGAGGGCGATCAATATTAACACCATAATGTCGATCAAGAACTGCCATCAATTGAGAGCAAATATTTCGCGAGTATACTGGGCTCGACAAAATTAAAGCATCACACCACCTAAATAGCTCATATATATCTTTCATATCATCATTTATAGTACATTTACCAAGTCGCTTACAATCATCGCAAGCAGTGCATGGCCTAATATTCATATCTCTCAATATAAGCAATTTAGTATTTTCCTTTTTTTCAATAAAGGCTTTCATGGAATGTTTTAATAGGATCTCACTATTTCCATTTATTCGAGGAGTTCCAGATATACAAAGTAAATTCATCAAATCACCTCACTTTAAATTTGCAACAAGTTCTTGTTAAGCGATTTCTGTTTTTATCATATGTAAAATATCCTCACTACATTTTATTATCCCCTTGGCTAAAGAATAATGTGGAGTGAACCCAAAAAAACTAACTGACTTTGAATTATCTAGAATCCATGGTTTTGAAGGAATACAATGATTATTGTAATGCTCAACAAATTTGATCGTAACATCAGGGAAAAGTTGTCCTTTTAAGATTTCAATATATTGCGCATCACTAAATACCGCTTTCTCTGAACTAGTTAAGTTAAATATATCATTATTCGCCATAGGATGAAACCCAAATAAGATCAATCCTTCAATTGCATCGCTAATATACATTGGTGGAGCTGAGACTTTATCTGGATTGCTAAGTTTAGCAGGCATATTATTAATTATATTGTATATTGCATTAGTCAAAGAAAACGGTCTCATATCTCCAGGGCCGTATATTGTGGAAGGACGAACAATGCTATAATTTATTCCATAAAAGCTATGATATAACATTAAGATTTCCTCAGCAATAACTTTAATTCTACCATAAGTATCAATTGGACAACGCGGAATCTCCTCATTTACGATTGATGCTTTTGGATCACCATATACAGAAGCGGAGGATATTAAAACAAAACGCTTGAGATTACTCATTTCTTTAATAGCCCCGAGAACTTTTATCAAGCCAAAAACCTCATTAAGAGAACTATTTACGTTATCATATAAGAATCCGCATACAGAGTAATAAACGATGTTAGGACATGTTTCAGCGAAAATACATTTCATTGCTTGTTCATCACAAATATCCATATTAATTATCCTGCATTTTTTCTTAAGATTTTCTAAAATAATGCTATTTATTTGAGAATAATATGCAGAATCTTTATCTCTTTGTGTATAAACCGTAAATTTTTTAAAGTTATCCATTGTATCAATTATAGTAACATCATGACCTGTAGCACTTAATTTCAACGCTAAATTTCCTCCTAAAAATCCAGCACCACCAATAATTACTATATTAGCCAAGCTTAATCTGCCACCTTTAATGTTATAGGTTTTGTATGGTTTAAAGATTTTCCACATACTTCATTATTCATCACATAAATAGATGTATTTCCATAGAACCATAAACTCAAAAAATATTTATTCACAGTCGCATCAAAGGCGCCCATTTGCATTTCATTTGTTTTATATGAGACAATATTATCAGGTTTACCACATAAGCCGATAAGTTCTTCTGTTTTCATCCCCATAAAAATGCTTTCAAAATTATCCCATTTCATTGTTTCTGACTTAACAAGTACATTTTCAATTACAACTTTTTTCCCACTACCTCCCGGTTTGCGAGCTACTAGTTTTTCAATAGGATGATAGTGGAGTGGTATTCCAGGATGTTTATCCCATTTAACATAGACATCATACCGAAAAATGTCCCAATCTTCGTAAAATTCTCTTAACTCATTTGGCGCAAATGAATGAGCATACCGAGCAGACTTGAATTCCTCCGTCCGTGGATATTCATCATTAAATACAAAGACTGTATAAATATTAAAACCACCTGGTTTCGTATGCTCTTTAGCTTGAGTTAATAACTCACGCCATTCCATATTCGATAAATAGTAAAGACATCCATGAGACATAATTAAGTCATAATCTTCATTAATTTCAAGTCTACCGATATCCGAAACAATTCCTGATAAACTAATTTTATTAATGCTTGAAATTGTTGACAATTTTCGGATACCGGCTTCTGACCTATCAATAGCTGTAACATCAAATCCCGCACTTGCTAAAAAATAACTATTTCGCCCCTCACCACATCCTAAATCCAAAACTTTAGCATTAACTGGTAATGCAGGAGCGATTTCAATTACTTCAAAACTTGGTCCGCCCATAGTAGAAACACTCATATCTCGATAGCCTTTCTCCCAAAAAGCCCCAAAAGGTTCTTTCTCGAACCATTTCTCATCTTTTAACATTTTATCTTGTAACTTAGCCATTATATATATATCCTCCTTTTTTAAAAGCTTTTTCAGCTTTTACTATCAATTAAATTTTGCTAAAAAGACTTTTTCCAGGTTAAAATTTATCTTTTTCAAAACCATTAAACAGTCTCAAAATGGAAGATACTTTTCATTCTCAGAACTATAAAATAATGAAGCAATAATACTGCTATATTTTCTTCCAATCTTAGTTAAAGTTATAGAAGAATTGTTATTATTAATGTAATTTCCTTCCTCTAATACTTTAAATTCGTTAAAGAATCTATTTTCTATTAATTCATTAAAATGTATAAAATACTCTTCCTTATTAATACCCTGAAAAAGTAAATGATACATGATATATCTTCTTTTAATCTCTTCTTTATTTAAAATAACCGCAGATCGAACAGGTATTTCATCATTTATTTTTAAATAAGCTTCAATGATATCACGACTACTGGTTTTGTTAACATAATCATCATTGGTATAATGTAAATATTGAGTATAGCTCCGAGATCCGGCTCCTAATCCCATTGTCGGAATCCCTACTGACTCATTAGCTTCATACTGGCACCCTCCTCCTCCTTTTACAAAATTAATTTGTGTTTGCTGAATATATCCATTTGACTCTAAAAATACTACTGCAAAATCATACATTTTGTATAAATTTGCACCATTAGCAATATTGGAGTTTATTTCTTGATAATATTTCCTGTTTTGTATAACTAAAGGATAAAGCGTAATCGTTGTAATTCCTAATTCAACTGCTATTTCAAGACTCTTTTGCCAAGTTTCAAATGTTTGTTCAGCTAACCCAAATATCAGATCAATATTAACATTTCTAAATCCACTTTCTATCGCAGTTGATATAATCTTATATGCAGTATCAGAATTATACTTACGTCCTGCGGCATATAATTCATTAGTAATAAAACTTTGAATACCAATACTTATTCTATTAAAACCCAAACCGACGAGTTCTCTGCATTTATCTTTACTTATATTAGTAGGAGTAGATTCAATGCCTATTTCTAAATTATTATTAATGTAAAATTCATTTGAAAAATGATTAAGAATTGTTTCTAATTGCTTTGTTGATAATATTGTTGGAGTTCCTCCACCAAGGTATATTGATGCAATCTCAACTGAATCTTTATTAATACAGTTTCCCACTAAATTACTTTCTCGTAATAAAGCTGAAACATATTGCTCACTAGTTTCAGCAGAATTTGACATAATTGAAAACAACTTACAATAGTGGCATTTGTAGTCACAATAAGGTATATGTACATAAATATTTACAGGTCCTGCTACTGTAGTCCAACTTTGAGATACTGCTTTACTATCAGTAAATGGTTTATATGCATCTTTGGGTGGATATGCATAAAAATATTTTGGTCTTTCCAACTTCATGATTTTATCATGAAGTTTTTGTCGCACCTCATCTATATCTTGTAATTTACACTGTTGGTCACTTCTGACATCCACCATAATTCCTCCCCTTTTAGGTTCAATTGATTCCCATCAAACTACTTTGTAGCTTTCTTTTTGCAAAGATGATAAAATACTGAATAAATTAATTCATATGCATCCTACCGTCTTTTGTATTAAATGTAATATTTTCCTCGAATGGTTAAGGTTCTTTTATTCTTATTTATTAAGTACTATAAATATGCATAATCTTTTCCAAATGCTATTCATTCACAGCTCAAAGATAAAGGCTTTAGGGCTGCAGACATTGAAAAACTGACGCAAACCCCAAGTCTTGAAAGATTTCTCAATATTGCTCCGATAAATGCTACTAAAGAAGTAGTGCATTCCATATATCAAAGTTCGTTTTAACCTGTACTCGGGCGCAAGCAGCCTTGTCAAGAACAATGAAAAAAACTATATACACATGAGAAAAGGCCAACAGAATTTTACATCTGTTGGCCTCAAGTTACCCTAACGATATGCAATTCATGAAATCAAGACGCATGTGTAGGTAAGCATACTCGTCATTTAAATTCCCCCTAAAAAAGTCGGCACGCGGACAGGCATCATTTTTTCGGAAACAAGCTTCCTGCTACTTGTTTCATGACAACTCTTGGTGCGACTTGTCCTGTCCAGCATTCAAAAGCCAGTGCAGCCTGTTCCACAAGCATACTGAGTCCCCCCATAACAGAATGACCCTCAGCATTTGCCTGTATAAGAAGCTGTGTCATTACAGGATTATAAATCAAATCGCACACAACAGCCGACTGCTTTAATTTGGTAGTCATAGGCAGTGGTGTTTCAGCTAAATGGGGATACATGCCAATTGGCGTAGCATGAATAATAAAGTCCATATTAGACACAATTTGTTGAAACTCTGAACTTGGCCATAAAACCGGCTGAACAGATAACTGAGGAAATAGATGAATGAATTGCCTTGCCTGTTCTATGTGCCGAGCTGCCACAAAAAAGTTCTCTACACCAGCGCTTGCCATTCCTGCCAGAATCCCCCGCGCAGCACCACCCGCACCAATAACGAGCACTCTTTTATCACGCACATTAAATTGTCTTTGTTTCAAAGCCGTCATAAATCCATTGGCATCTGTATTGTAACCAATGAGTTTCGATTGACGGATCGCAATAGTATTCACAGCTCCAGCCAAATGAGCTGTTTCATCTATTTCATCTAAATACTTCATGATGGCGACCTTGTGAGGAATCGTCACATTAGCACCAGTAAAGCCCAAGGCCCGAAGTCCATTGACAGCTTGAGCCAATTGACCAGGTTCAACAGGTAGTGGTACATAGACATAATCTAATTTGCAATGTACAAAAGCAGCATTATGAATAGCAGGAGAAAAAGAATGACCCACAGGCCAGCCAATAATCCCTACTTTTTGTGTTGTTCCTGAAATCATCATATTAATACAAATCCCCTCGTCGATCAGCAAATATATCCATACTCCGTCGTACTTCTGCAATAAATTGAAAATCAATATCACCATACAGAATATCTTCCTTATTATCACCCTCTACAAGAATGGTGCCATCAGGCCCAACAAGCAATGAGTGTCCAAAAAAAGGGTGATTTTTATGCTGTCCCACGCAATTGACGGCACAGATAAAGACTTGATTTTCCACTGCACGAGCTTGTACAAGAACACGCCAGTTATCACCGCGTGCTGTCGGCCATTCAGCAGGAACGAAAATAAGTGAAGAACCTTGTAAAGTAAGACTACGAAAAAGTTCTGGAAAACGCAAATCGTAACAAATAGCCGCACCTGCTTTATGACCCGCCAAGTCAAATAAACAAAGTTTTTGACCTGCCGAAAAAAAATCACCTTCATTAAACATAGAAAAAAGATGAACTTTTTGATAAGTTGCTACAATTCCCTCTGCATTCACAACAAATAAACCATTATAGATATGATTATCCTTTCGATAAGCCAAAGACCCACCAACAATCATAACATCATTCTTATGGGCAATTTTCTTTAAACCTTCTAAGGTTGGTCCCGCTTCTGTCTCCGCAAAATCACCAACATGACGCAAAGAATATCCCGTTGTCCATAGTTCAGGAAGTACAATAACATCAGCCGTTTCGGCAGCAAGCGCAACAAGTTCTAAGCCATGCTCTCGATTCTGCTCAACAGCTCCACTTACCACATTCAGTTGTACTAGTGCTAATTTCATCATAAGACTCCTTTTATTCGTTTAAGGAAACAGTCCCTTATGTCGTAATAATAGTACTGTAAGCCTCTCTAAACGACGCGTAATCTTTGTGCCCATAAATTCTTTAGTAGACAAAGGTGATACCCATATAGTATAACAGCCAATGCGATTACCACCTAAAATATCCGTATAAATCTGATCGCCAACTACAGCAACTTGCTGTGGCAATAAATCCATCATCTGAACTGCTTGACGAAAACCTTTTATCATGGGTTTGCGTGCTTTTGATACAAAAGGAACTTGTAATATTTTTGCGATTTTTTGAACACGCGGTCCGCAATTGTTTGATAATAGACAAACCTGAATACCTGCAGCCTTTAATTTTCTTATCCACCGCATCGTCGCGTCGGGAACATTCAGACTACTCCAAGGAATAATCGTATTATCAAGATCCACGATCATTCCAACAATATTTTCCCGCTGCAAATCATAAGGTTCAATATCATAAATAACTGCTTCACTACGATTTGGGCATAATAAACGAAGCATACGCTCCCTTCTCTCAGCAGACTCCCTTAATATAGGACTAGATTCTCTTATATATTCTAAAAACCTCCTACCAACTCCTTCAGCAAGAGATACAATATATCATTGACCATTTTCTCACACCACCATACATCCTTTTCATTATTGATTATATACGAAAATACATCCATTGCATAAATGCAATGGATGTATAAAAATGGCTCCTTGAGTAGGACTCGAACCTACGACCGATCGGTTAACAGCCGATTGCTCTACCAACTGAGCTATCAAGGAATAAATCAGCAACTATCTATCCTCCCAAGCCGTTTCCAACCAAGTACTTTCGACGTATAAGGGCTTAACTTCTGTGTTCGGTATGGGAACAGGTGGATCCCCTTA